>DATCXY010000160.1:0-4467 GCA_036570585.1 Solimonas sp.
GCCGTGCAGCGACCGGGGGTTCTAGCCTGGCGCTGCACAAAACGACGCGGCTTCGTCCTGGACGGCGCCCAATATTTCACGCATGGAGGCCAATATGTCCCTGATCCCGAAAAAACCTTTGGGCCGATTCCTGTTGCTGGCGGTAACGAGTGCTTGCCCGCTGGCAGCCCACGCCGGAGTTGGTCCTTATATCGGTATCGAGGGTGGCCTGAACCTGCTCGATAACCAGAAGCTGGATGCCTATGGCTTTACCGGCCTCGACGATGGCGCGCGCATCGGTCATACGGAATTTTCCAGCGGCTGGCTCGGCGGTCTGACTGCTGGCTACACGTTCGAGAATGGCTTTCGCCCTGAACTGGCGATCACGCATCGCCAGAATTCGTTCCAGCGTTTGCAATTAACGACGCCGACGCTGCTCGGCAGCACGTCGGTCGATACCACCGACGTCGGCGGACACGAACAAGCCGACACGGCGATGTTCAACATCTGGTACGAACTGCCGTTGTCGTCGTCGCTCCGACCGTACATCGGCGGTGGCGCCGGTGCGGCGCGCGTCGCTTTCCACGGCGCACGCTACGACAGCAATGAGATGAACGACCGGTTCGAGACCTTGTTCGCCTGGCAGGCCGGTGCGGGTTTCGCATTCCACTTCACCAAGCAAGTCACTGCGTCGCTCGACTATCGCTTCCTGCAGACCAATCACGGCCGATTCAATCTGCTCAGTGACGCGCCCGACACGAAGCTGCGCGCGCGTTATCGCTCGAACTCGATCCAGTTCGGCCTCCGCTATTCGTTTGGCGCCGAAGAAGCACCACCACCGGAACCGGTCAGCGAGCCGATCGCAATGGTGCCGGTCGAACCGGCCGCGCCGCCGCCGCCGCCACCGCCGCCACCTTGCGAAGTCCCGACCGATGGCACCCCGATGAACTTCGCGGGCTGCAAGCTCGGTGACACGCTGGTCTTGCACGGCGTCAACTTCGAGTTCGACAAAGCGGCGCTGACACTGAACGCCAAGACGCTGCTGGATCAGGTTGCCGATGCACTGCAGACGCGCGCAGACATCAAGGTGGAGCTGGATGGCTACACCGACAGCAAGGGCAGCGATGCGTATAACCAGAAGCTGTCGGAACAGCGCGCCGCATCGGTCAAGGATTATCTGGTCACGCGCGGCATCGCCAGCGAGCGCATGCTGACCCAAGGCTTCGGCGAAAGCTCACCGATTGCCGATAACGACAGCGATGAAGGCCGCGAGCGCAACCGTCGTGTCGAGCTGAAAGTGACGGAAGCCTCCGACGTTGGCGCGGGCACGGGCACGGGCACGGGCGATACTTCGAGCGCGAACGATTCGTCGCTGAGTGAGCCCGCCAATGGCGGCGATGCGCCGGATCTGTCCGAAGTCGGCAATTCGGCGGCACCGGCCGATACCGACGTGCCGGAAGCACCACAGCCCGGCCCGGTCGATCCGGTAACGGGCGGTCAGTAAGCCGCGGCGCACAGCACGCCGCCGTTCACGAACGCCGGGGGTCTTTGACCCTCGGCGTTTTTTCATATGCGCGCCCGCTCGCTGGCGCGCGACGCGTCAGGCCACGCGCGGACACGCACTGTCGATCGCGCCGAAGATGCTGATCAGCCTCGTATACATTGCCGGCGCAAATGATTTGCCGGTATTGAGCAGCGCCACGGAAATGTCGCGTGACGGATCGGCCCAGCACAGCACAGTGAGAAAGCCGAGATGCCCGAATGCCGAGCCGCTGCGCAGGCCATACAGACCAACCGGGTTCTGACCGAGCATGAAGCCGGGCGAGTAGCGCATCGGCAGAAACAGCGTGCGATCGAGTTGCATCTTGCCGACCGGCTTGATGGCGTCAGCGACGGTCTCCGGCTTGAGCACGCGCACGCCATCGAGTTCGCCGCCATTGAGCAGCATCTGGAACACGCGGCTGGCATCGTCGGCGCTCGCGTAGATGTTGCCGGCCGGCACCACCGCGGACAGGAAGGCCTCGTGGTTCGACGCGTTGACAGCGGCGGTCATCGGCACGCCGATCGCATGCTTGATGAATGCATCGAGCGGCCAGAACGGCAGCGGCCCGGTGCGGGTATTGGCCGGCGCCAGATGCCGCAACTCCGGTGCGAGGCCGAATGTCATGTAGCGCAGCTTCAGCGGCTTGGCGATCCAGTCATGCATCAGCTCGGGCAGTTCGCGCCCGGTCACGCGCCGCACCACTTCGCCGATCACGAAACCTGCGGACAGCGCGTGATAGGCGGTCTTGCTGAAATCCGGATCGAACGGTTTGGCCTGGCACAGCATCTCGATGATGCGATCCCATTCCAGCAGCAGCTCGGGTGTCGGCTCGACATGCGGCACGGCCGGAATGCCGGCGCGATGCGCGAGCAGGCCGCGGATCGTGACGCGATCCTTGCCATGCGGTGCGAATTCCGGGATGTAATCGACGACGCGATCGTCGAGCGAGATCGCGCCGTTATCGACCAGCTTGTGAACGAGCAGCGCACTGATCGACTTCGAGGCCGAGAACAGACTGACCGGCGAATCCGGCTGCATCACCACCGGCGTTTCGTGATCGCCCTGCACATTGCCGCGCACGCAGCCGATCGAACGCTTCAGCACGATCTTGCCGCGCCGACGCACGACCATCGTGATCGCCGGATGCACGCCGCCACGGAACAAATGCTCGACGGCGCCCCAGATCTTGTCGCGACCGGCAAGCGTCATGCCGGCATCGCGCGGATCGACTTCGGCCAGGCGGTCGACGCGCGTCACCGCGGTCAGATCGTCCGGCACCCGCACGCGCGTCCAGACGCGGCGACAGACCGCATCGATGACGGGCGCGGCAACGGGTACGCGCGGCAGACTCAGTTGCATGGCGGTTGACTCCCGGTCAAACGGAAATTTCTAGTACTGCGCGGCCGGCACGCGTGCGACCAAGCCGTCGAGTTCGTCCTTGACGATGACCTGGCAGCCGAGCCGGCTGGTCGGACCCGGATCGATGGCGCCTTCAAGCATCGCCTGTTCGATATCGTCGGACGGCGGCAGCTTGTCGAACCAGGCTTCGTCGATGTACAGGTGGCAGGTCGCGCACGAGCACGAACCACCGCAGTCGCCGACGACACCGCGCACGAGGTTGGTGGTCGCGGCTTCCATGAGGCTCTGGCCGACAGGGGCATCGACGCTCTGGCTGCGGCCGTCGGGCTGAATGAAAACAATCTTGGGCATGGTTCTGAAAGGCCGTATCAAAGCGGCGGGCATATCGTGAAACGGCAAAGCACGCGTCGGCCGTACTTCCGGACCGGCGGCGTCATTGCCGACATTGAAGGTCTTGCGATGGACTGGCGCTTGGTCCGCTACGGACCACAGCCGTCCCCCTGCACACGCTGCCAACGCCCCCACGCGGCAGTGTGCCGCCTATGATCGCACAGCAGCGTCAGCCGTTTGCAGTAAGCGGGCCTGCCGGCTCACTGGGCATAAGGCTTCAGCGGCGGCTCCCCGTTGGCCAGATGCAGCGCCGGCACGCTGTCGATTCCTTCCTGCCGCAGCGCATCGATCAGGCCGGTGACGATCTGCGGCGCGATGACCTGCGACGGCACGATCGGCAGCGCGCCGCACAGCGCGGTCTGGCCGCCGGCCGCGTCGCGCACGCGATCGACATTGGCCGGCCCCGGATGCGTGATCGCATCCACCGCGAGCTCGAACGCGAGACGGTCGGTGAGGCCGATCGTCACGTGATCGACGAAACGGCCGGGGCAGACGTCCTGCAGCAGGATGTTGGCGACCTGCGGATTGTCCTGCTGGAAATCGAGCGCGGCGGTCGGCACCGGCGCGGCCGGCTCGACCAGCTCATCGTAGAAACCCGAGTACAACGAGGTATAGGAGATATCGCCCGGCGTTTCGTCGTCGGCGTTCAATGCCGCGACGAAGTTCGAATCGGGTGAGAACTGATAGAACACTTCCGGCAGGCCGACCATGCCGGCGGTGAGCTGCGGCACCAGTGCCGGCAACGAACCGACCGCAGTCGTGCCGTGATTCGGGCCGGCTTCCATCACGAAATCGTCGACCGCGTCGCGCGCCGACGGCCACCATTTCAGCGCCCAGCGCGGCACGGTCACGCCTTGGCTGTGGCCGATCATCGCGACCTTGCGACCGCTGTCGGCGCGGATGCGGCGCAGCGCATTGACCACGTACTCGGCCGACACCTGCATGTCGCCGAGGCCGCGGTCCGGATAGGTGACGACGCAGACATCGAAGCCGCGATTGGCGAGCAGCGGCAGATACGTCCAGTCGTACTGCTCGAAACCGGACGTGAATGTGCCATGCACGAGCAGCACCGGCGGCTGCTCCGGATGCTCGAACGGCGTGCACTGCAGCGCCGCGTCGAGTGTCGCCTGATCGGTTTCGAGCTTGGGCTCGGCGCTGATGCCGTTTGCGTCGTCGCTTGCCGAGCCGCTGCTGCC
>DATCXY010000161.1:0-8902 GCA_036570585.1 Solimonas sp.
TACAGCGATCGCAATCCCGGCGACTACTATCTCTTCGATGTCGCTTCCAGGAAGGCCGACTATCTCGGCGGTGCACGAGAGTGGATCGATCCTGCGCGGATGGCCGAGCGCCGACCGATCACGTTGCAGGCGCGTGATGGCGCGGTGCTGCGCGGGTTCCTCACGCTGCCACCGGGTCGCGAGCCCAAGCATCTGCCGCTCGTGGTAATGCCGCACGGCGGGCCGTTCGGCAGTCAGGATACTTGGGACTGGGATGCGGATGCGCAGATGCTTGCGAGCCGCGGCTACGCGGTCCTGCAAGTCAACTTCCGCGGTTCGGGAGGTTTCGGCAAGGCGTTCCAGGAGCAAGGCAGGAACGCTTGGCACACGCGGATGATCGACGACATCAGCGATGCTGCGCGCTGGACGATTTCGCAAGGCTACGCGGATGCCAATCGGCTCTGCATCTATGGCGCGAGTTACGGTGGATATGCCGCGCTCATGAGCGCCGTGCGCGAACCCGAGCTGTACCGTTGCGCGGTCGGGCTGGCCGGCGTCTATGACCTGCAGCGCTGGAAACGCGAAACCGACGTTTCCGATAGCCGGCTTGGCCGCAGATACATCGCCGAAGAAATCGGCAGCACCGATGAAGAACTGCGTGCGGCCTCGCCGATCACGTATCTCGACAAGCTCAAGGCGGCGGTAATGATCGTGCATGGCAAGCGCGATCTGCGTGCGCCGTTCTCGCAAGCCGAAGCGTTGCGCGACGCCTTGAAGGCGCGCCACTACCCATTCGAATGGATGGCGGTGGAAGGGGAGGGACACGGCTTCTACAGGTCCGAAAACCGTGTCGCGCTGTACGAGAAGCTTCTGGAATTTCTCGATCGGAATATCGGAGCAGATGCTTTATCCGGCTCGTCGGCCAAAGTGCAACCCTGAGCGCAGTGGAAGGCGTGAGTCCATGAACGACATCGTTGCGGTAGCGTGGTGGAAGGGCGAACATGGCTTTCGTCGATGTCGAATTGTCTCAGCTTCGCCGCTTCTTGCGTGAGATGATGGACGGATAAATCAGTGTTTCCTTAGCATCGTTAGTAGAGAGATGGAATGCTTGATTACGAAGAAGCTGATTGTTACTGAACTCTTAGAGCGAAAGAGGCTTGCATCGGGCCGGATGAAAGCGCTGCGCAATCTACTGGTGCGTGATCCGGCCCTGAAGATCAAGACATAGCTCAAATACGGGTCACAAGCGGCTCACAAAGCCGCAGCTACAGCTACAACACCAGGGGTAAGGTCTTCGGCGAACAGCCGTGTGCCGTGCTGCTTATGATGGGGCCGAATCGTTATCCAGAGGGGCTCGGATGAGTGGCGGAATGCCTACTTTCGATGTGCAGCTACATCTGCAGAACCTGCAGCGCGACGGCTACAGCGTCATTGATGATTTTCTGATGCCGGCCGATCTGCATGCGGTGCGCGAAGCGCTGGCGCCGCATCTCGAGCGTCACAGCGGCCGCAACAATTTCGAGGGCCGCCGCACGGAGCGTGTCTACACGCTGGTCGCGCGCGGTGCGATCTTCGAGCGCATCACCGAGGACGCGCGCGTGCTTGCGCTGCTCGACCGCTTGCTGCAGCCGGGTTATCTGCTGACGGCGAGCCAGGCGATCCGTATCCGTCCTGGCGAGACGCCGCAGCCAATCCACTATGACGATCAGTTCTATCGGATTCCGCGGCCACGGCCGCCGATCAGCGTGTCGACGATCGTCGCTGTCGATGCATTCACGGCCGAGAACGGTGGCACCGAACTGCTGCCGGGCAGCCATCGGTGGAGCGATGCGGAGATCGCCGGCAATTACGACGGCCATGACGCCGATGCGCCGGTACGCGGCGATCTCGAACCGCGATTGGTACCGACGACGATGCCGGCCGGTGCCTGTGTGGTGTTCCTCGGCACCTTGCTGCATCGCGGCGGCGCGAACCGCAGTGGCGCGCCGCGGCTGGCATTTTCGAATCAGTACTGCGAACCGTGGGCGCGGACGCAGGAGAATTATTTTCTCGGCGTGCCGGCCGCGCAGGTGAGACGGATGTCGCCGCGTATCCAGCAGCTGCTCGGCTATGACATCTGGGCGCCGTTCATGGGACACGTCAGCGCCAGCCATCCGCTGAAGGCACTGCGCGAGGATTGGATTGCGCCGGTCACGTCCGATTCCGCACGTCGTCCGTAGCGCGGAAACAACATGGGGAAGTGATGATGAAAAAAATCCTGCGCCTGCTCTGTGTCTTCGCGTTCTGCGCGCCGCTTTCGGCCTGCTTCACGATCGGCAATGCGAAGAAGCCGATCGCCAGCATCCTGGTTCCGGCCACCAAACCGGGCATGGAGCGCACGCTGATCGTGGTGTTGCCGGGTTTCGGTAACGACGCCGAATCGATGCAGAAGCACGACATCGCCGCCGCCGTGCATCAGCGCTGGGCGGAGGCCGATGTGCTGCTGACCAGCGCGACCTTCGCGTATTACAAGGAACGCAATATCGTCGAACGCCTGCAGCAGGACATCATCGCGCCGGCGCGTGCGCAGGGCTATCAGCACATCTGGCTGGCCGGCGCGTCGATCGGCGGCATGGGTGTGCTGTTCTACGAACACGAACATCCGGGCGAACTCGACGGTCTGGTGCTGCTCGCGCCGTGGCTTGGCGACAGCGACATGCTCGACGAAATCGCAAAGGCGGGCGGGGTCTCGGGCTGGCAACCCGGGCCGCTGCCGACGACAGTCGACGGCGACAACTATCAGCGCGAACTCTGGCGCGTCGTCAAGCGCTGGAGCGACGATCCGGTGCAAGCGAATCGCGTCTGGCTGATCTGCGGCACTGACGACCGCATGCTGCCGACCGCGCGACTGATCGAGCCGGTGATCCCGGCTTCGCACTATGTCGAAGTTCCAGAGGGCCGCCACGACTGGAAGACATTCGTGGCGGCGACCGGCCAGATCATTGGCCGCATTCGCGGCGCGTCGCCGGATGCAGCGGAGACGAACGCTGCGCCGTGACTGCAGGCGCTAATCGCTGCGCGTCGGCCGCTGTCCGCCACAGAGGATGTCGGTCACGCGTTCCGTGTCCATGTATTCCTTGAACTGCGTGAGCTTGCCGTCGCGGAAGCGCATGAAGAAATGATACTGGTTGCGATAAGTCGCGCCGGAAACGTGCGCGCCTTCTGATTCGGCTTCGACTGCAACGCGATCGTCTTCGGCTGTCATCGCCTTGATCGTGAAGTGAATGCCGTTCGGGAATACGTCGAAGATGCCGCCGGCGGCCTGTGCGATCTGCGCCTTGCCGAATTTTCCGGAAATCAGGGTATTGCCCATCGTCAGGCAGTAGCCGTCATCGGCATAAGCGTCGAGGATTGCCGGCACGTCGCCGCGATTCAATGCGTCGAAGAAGTCGCGCGCCAGTTGCTTGTTGCGTTCGCTGCTCATCATGGCTCCTGTTGCAGTCTGCGTGAGTGGCTGCTGCCGAACCGCAGCGTGCGCGCGCCCCGCGCGGCGCGCCCCGTCGCATCGGAGTAGACGACGCGCGCGAATTGGGCCTTATGATGTCGGGCGAGGCCCTGCGGGGAAGACAGGGCCAGCCGCTGATCCACAACGGGGAAAATGATGAGAACGATCCGCCACACCGGCAGTGTTTTTCTGCTCGCCATTCTGGCTGCCTGCGGCAGCAGTTCCGCGCCGCAGACCAATGGCGGTCATGCAGGCAACGGCGACGGATACAGCGCCCAGATCACGCGCACCGCGCTCGGCGTGCCGCACATCAAGGCCGATGACTTCGGCGGCATCGGCTACGGCTACGGCTATGCGTTCGCCGAGGACAATCTCTGCGTGCTGCTCGAAGATCTGGTGACGATCCGCGGCGAGCGCGCCAAGTACATGGGACGCGACGGCAGCTACACGATCGTGCCGAACAGCAACACCGCCGATAACGTCACCAGCGATTATTTCTGGAAGTTCGTCGCCACCGACGCGATCGTCGCCAATCTCAAGGCCACTGCGCTGCCGGAGGTGATCGAGGGCACGCGCGGTTATGTGGCGGGCTTCAATCGCTACATCCATGAGCTGAAAGCCGGGGAGCACCCGGGCCGCCACGCCGCCTGCGCGAACGCGGCGTGGCTGCAGCCGATCAGCGAAGACGACATGTATCGGCGTTATTTCCGCCTGTCGATCCTCGCCAGCTCGTCGGCGCTGATCAACGAGATCGTCGCCGCGCAGCCGCCGCCACTGGGTCTGGCCGCAAAGAAGGCGCCGAAAAAGCGGTCGGCCAGCGAGCTGGCGTCGCTGCTCGAATCGTCGCCGAACGGCCTGGCGGGCCTGGCTGCGCATCGCGGTTTCGCCAGCAACATGTATGCGTTCGGCAAGGACGCCACCAGCAACGGCATGCCGCTGCTGTGGGGCAATCCGCATTTTCCGTGGAGCGGCACCGAGCGCCTGTATCTGGCGCATCTGACGATCCCGGGCCGCTTCGACATCATGGGCGCGTCGCTGTACGGCCTGCCGGCGGTGCTGATCGGTTTCAACGATCACTTCGCGTGGAGCCATACGGTGTCGACCGCGTCGCGCTTCACGCTGTACGAGCTGACGCTCAATCCGCTCAATCCCAAGCAGTATTTATACGACGGCAAGCTGCGCGACCTGACGCCGGTGCCGGTGACGATCGACATCAAGAATGACGACGGCACGGTTACGCAGGAAACCAAAACGCTGTACCGCTCGCATTACGGGCCAATGGTGTCGATCAGCGCCGCCGGCATCCCGGTGCTGGGCTGGACCAATCTCAAGGCGTACACGCTGCGCGATGCCAATGCCGAGAACGATCGCCTGATCAATCAGTTCATCAAGTGGAACGAGGCGCAATCGCTCGACGAATTCAAGGCGCTGCACAAGAGCATCCTCGGCGTGCCGTGGGTCAACACGGTCGCGACCGGTCCTGGCGGCAAGGCGTACTACGGTGATGTCACGGTGGTGCCGCACGTCACCGACGCCCAGAACCTGGTCTGTGCGTCACCGCTGCAGCTGGTGGTCGGTCAGCTGATGCCGGGTTTGCCGGTGCTCGACGGCTCGCGCTCGGCCTGCGAATGGGGGACGGACGCCGATGCGCCGGCGCCCGGCATCTTCGGCCCATCGAATTTGCCGACGCTCGAACGCGATGACTATGTCGGCAACTTCAACGACAGCTACTGGCTGACGAATCCGGCGCAGCCGCTGACCGGTTACGCGCGCATCATCGGCGACGAGAATGCACAGCGTTCGCTGCGCACGCGGCTGGCGAATCTGCAGGTGCTGTCGCGCCTCGACGGCAGCGATGGCCGGCCCGGCACCGGCTTCGATCAGGCGTCGCTCGAGGACATCGGCCTGTCGAGCCGGATTCATTCGGCAGAGCTGGCGCTCGACACGGTCGTCAATACGTATTGCGTGCTGCCGACCGCGCTGAGCTCCAGCGGCCCGGTGCCGACCGCCGATGCCTGCGCCGCGCTGAAGGCCTGGGATCGGCACGCCAATCTCGATTCGCGCGGTGCGCATCTGTGGCGCGAGTTCTGGCGCAACCTGGTCGGCGCGCTGCCGGTTTCGCTCGACATCCTGAAGGCCAATTATTGGCTCGTACCGTTTTCCGCCGACGATCCGCTGCACACACCGAACACGCTGAACGTCGCGCTGCCGACGGTCGCGCTGGCGTTCGGCGATGCGATCAAGACGGTGATGACGTCCGGCTACGCGTTCGACGAAATGCTCGGCGACATCCAGCACCCGGCGTTCATCGACGGGCGCATTCCGATCTTCGGCGGCGAACACTTCGAGGGCGCGTTCACGGTCGTGACCACCAATCCGCTCGACGAGGACGGCTATCGTGTCAGCTATGGCAACAGCTACATCCAGGCGGTGACCTGGAACGAGCAGGGCGTGCTGGCCGATGCATTCGTCACGTATTCCGAATCGACCGATCCCGCCAATCCGCATTTTGCCGACTACACGCGTGAGTACTCGGCCAAGCGCTGGAACCATCTGCCGTTCCACGCTGCGGATGTCGACGCGCAGGCGATCAGCCGCATGACGATCAGCGAGTAGCGCTGTCCACCAGGTGTCCGGCAGTGTCCGCAATGGTTCGCGGACACTGCCGGTTCGCTGCCGGATTTTCTATGCAAACCTCATCCCAACGCTGGTGGTGGTACGCCGTCTACGTCGCGGTGATGATCGTGCTTGGCGTGGCCGTGCACGCGGCCGGCAAACGCGTCGAATACACCTGGCGCTGGGAGCGCATTCCGCAATATCTGATCAGTAACGATGGCACCGAACGAAATGCGCCGTTCGACGGCTTCGTCTCGATCGCGGCCGATCAGAAAACCCTGACGCTGAAGGAGCTCAGAGGCGGTCGCACGCAGACGCTGACCGGTTTCGACGATCTGCTGGTCGGCGACGGCGATCTGGTGTTCCAGAACGATCCACTCGCCCGCAAGCGTGGCTGGGTCGCAGGGCCCTTGGCGATTGGTCTATGGATGACCCTGAAAATCTCGGCGATCGCGCTGGTATTTTCGATGCTGCTTGGCTTGGTCGCGGGTCTTGGGCGCATCGCCAAAAATCCAGCGGTCTACGGGTTGGCGACCAGCTACGTCGAACTGATTCGCGGTACGCCCTTGCTGGTACAGATATTCATCTTCTATTTCTTCGTCGGCACGGTGCTGAACTTGTCGGCCTTCACCGCTGGCGTCGCGGCTTTGGCCGTTTTCACCGGTGCGTACGTGGCCGAGATCATCCGCGCCGGCATCGAGGCAGTCCCGCGCGGCCAGATGGAGGCTGCACGCAGTCTCGGCATGAGCGTGCCGCAGGCGATGCGTCACGTCGTGTTGCCGCAGGCGTTCAAGAAGACCTTGCCGCCGCTGGCCGGGCAGTTCATCAACCTGATCAAGGATTCGTCGCTGGTCTCCGTGATGGCGCTGACCGATCTGACCAAGGCCGGCCGCGAAGTGGTGGCGTCGACCTTCAGCCCGTTCGAGGTCTGGTTCACGGTCGCCGCGATGTACCTGCTGCTGACCGGCTCGCTGTCGATCGTCGTGCGCCGGCTTGAAAAGCGACTTGCCCATGACTGACACCGATGCCGAAGTGCTGATCGACGCGCGCGGCGTCGGCAAGATCTTCGCCAATGGTGTCGTCGGCCTGAAGAATGTCTCGCTGCGCGTGAAGCGTGGTGAAGTCGTCTGCATCATCGGTCCGAGCGGCTCCGGCAAATCAACGCTATTGCGGACACTCAATGCGCTGGAGACGATCAGCACTGGCGAGATCGAAGTGCTCGGGCAGTCGGTTCACGGCGCAAAAGCCGATCTCAACCGGCTGCGCACGCGCGTTGGCATGGTGTTCCAGGCGTTCAATCTGTTTCCGCACAAGACCGCGCTCGAGAATCTGACGCTGGCGACACAAATCGTCGGCCGACTGTCCGCGGCCGATGCACGAATGCGATGCGAAGCCCTGCTCGCCAAGGTCGGGCTCGCCGACAAGCACGACGCGCATCCGGCGCAGCTGTCCGGCGGCCAGCAGCAGCGCGTCGCGATCGCCCGCGCGCTGGCAATGCAGCCGGACATCATGCTGTTCGACGAACCGACCTCAGCACTTGACCCTGAGAAAGTCAACGAAGTGCTCGACGTGATGAAAGTACTGGCCGGCGAGGGCATGACCATGTGCGTCGTCACCCACGAGATGGGTTTTGCGCGCGCCGTCGCCGATCGCGTCGTCTTCATGGATGCCGGTGAAGTGGTCTATCAGGACGAACCAGAGCGCTTCTTCGATGCGCCGGACAACGAGCGCCTGCGGGCGTTTCTCGGCCAGATCCTGAAATAGGCGTGCGGCGCCCGCGAGCGGGCCGCCTGGAAAACTGGTGCCCCCGGCAGGAATCGAACCTGCGACCTGCCGCTTAGGAGGCGGCCGCTCTATCCACTGAGCTACGGAGGCGGGCGCGCATGATAAGCCATGCGCTCTCATCGCCGCCGCCCCTCCGGATCTGCGGCAGTAGTTTCAAAACATCACAGAGTTTCTTGTTTGATCTGGATTTTCCAGCTAGCATCGGACGTATTGCATTGGCAGCCTGAAAGGCTAGCTTGGGGGACGACCGTGGTTAAAATGATTCGGCGTGGCGCCGCGATTCTGGCTGTTCTTGCGCTCGCCGCCTGCGGCGGCGGCGCGTCGCTTGGCGGCGATGGCAGCGGCGGCTCACTGGGCGGCGGGACGGGGACGGGCGGTTCCGATTCGACCGATTACCAGGTGGGCAATTCGGCGTCCGGTTCGTTCTCCAAAGGCGCCATTGCGGTCGGGGCGACCATGCTTGCGGCCGGCGGCTCGACCGGCATGTCGGTCGACATCGTCGACAAGGAAGGCAATCTGGCTCCCGGCACGAGCGCCAGCATCCTGTTCAGCTCGAGCTGCCTGGCAAGTGGCACGGCGACGATCACGCCCGAAAGCCCATCGCTGACGACCGGCCGTGCCAACGTTACCTATACCGCCGCCGGCTGCAGCGGTGCGGATACGGTGACCGCGCTCGTCACGGTCGACGGTGTCACGCTCACCGCGAAGGAAACGATTACCGTGCAGCCCGCCGAACTCGGTGGACTGGAATTCGTGTCGGCGACCCCGAGCGTCATCGGCATGGCTGGAAGTCCGATTCCGTCCCAGTCGATCGTCGTGTTTGTGCTCAAGGATGGCGCTGGATCGCCGCTGCCGAACCGCACGGTGAATTTTTCGCTGAGCACCGAGGTCGGCGGTACGAAGCTGACGACCGATTCGGGGGTGACCGACTCGACCGGTATGGTCCGCGCCGTGGTCCAAGCCGGCAGCGTACACACGGCCGTGCGGGTAAAAGCCGAAGCCACTGATCCATCGAGCGGGCAGACGATCTCGTCACAG
>DATCXY010000162.1:0-10577 GCA_036570585.1 Solimonas sp.
CCGAACTTGGCAACCGCCGCTTCAAGCAGCGCATGCCACGACCCTTCCTGGCTGACGTCGTGATGGACGAACAGCGCGTTGTCGCCGAGTTCGGCGGCGAGCTTGCCGCCGTCGTCATCGAGCACGTCGGCGATCACGACCTTCGCGCCTTCGGCCACGAACAGGCGGCTGGTCGCGCCGCCCATGCCGCGGGCGCCGCCGGTGATGATCGCAACCTTGTTGCGCAGTCGTGACATGCGTTTCTCCTCGTTGGCCTTTTTGTGGTGATCGACAGTGCAGCGGCAATGTTCATGAAACCGGGTGCACCATCGGCATCCTTGCATCACCAGAACGGCCGAGCCTCATCCGAACGTGCGACAGCCTGTCTGTCTGTTGCAAGGCAGCATTCGTTGGTGAGTGTGACTTCTCACCCTTCCAGACGAAGGCCAACCCGCCGCGAGTGACGACGATACGAATCAGCCGTTGCCATGCACGACGGCATGGCATGTGCGCCGCCTTCAACGGCGAGCTGCCGATGCTGCAACCAAATAAAAGGAGAGCCATGATTCGTTTTGACCGCAAGCGCCATACGAGCGCGATCGCCGCACTATTGCCATTGCCGTTGCTGTTCAGTGTGCCCGCCATTGCCCAGCAACTCGACGCTGCCGCTGCGGCCGAAGCCCCTGCACCATCGAGCGCAGCCAAGCCGGCTGCCGACAGCGACGACAGCAAGATCGCGGAGATCGTCGTCACTGCGCAACGCCGCGAGGAAAAATTGCAGGAAGTACCGATCGCCGTGACCGCGATGGACGCCAAGCAGATCGAGACACGTGGCATCCAGAACGTCGGCGATCTGTCGGCGCTGGCGCCGGGCCTGCAGATCAGCAAGACCGCGTCGAACTCGACGATCTCGCAGATCACGATTCGCGGCCTGTCGCAGATCAATCCGGCGATCTACTGGGATCCGGCGGTCGGCGTTTACGTCGACGGCGTCTACATCGGCAAGGCGCAGGGCGGCATCTTCGACATCGTCGATCTCGAACGCGTCGAAGTGTTGCGCGGACCACAGGGCACGCTGTACGGACGCAACACGCTGGCCGGCGCGATCAACCTGATCACGCGCCGTCCGTCCGGTGAGTTCGGCGGCTCGGCGAGCCTGGAGATCGGCAACTACGATGCGGTCACCGAAAAGGTGTCGATCGACCTGCCGAAGGTCGGCATCGTCAGCATGTCGCTGGCGGCGCGCCAGGAGCAGCGCGGCGGCTGGGTCAAGACCGCCGACAGCAGTTCGACCAACAAGCTCAATGACCGCAACAACAACGGCATCCGCTTCGCGGCGGATTTCGACTTCGCACCGAGCGTGGTCGGTGAATACCGTTACGACCGCAGCGTCACCGACCAGACGCCGAACTGGGATCAGCTCTATCACGTCGACAGCAATCTCGGTTATCCGGGCTTCGACGGCTATGCGTCGCACGAGCGTCTCAAGCATGCCGATCTCGATGCGCCGATGTACGAGAAGTCGAAAATCAGCGGCCACGCGTTCACGCTCAGCTGGAATCTTGATGACGTCAACACGTTCAAGTCGATCACCGGCTACCGCAAGCTGCGCTGGGACGATTCGCTCGATCTCGACGGCTCGCCATACGACATCGCGTTCACGCAGCGCTTCACCAAGTACCACCAGATTTCGCAGGATTTGCAGTGGTTGGGACATACCGAGCAGCTGAACTGGGTCGGCGGCCTGTACTACTTCGGCGACAACGGAGGCACCAACAACCCGCAGCATTTCTTCAGCGGCGCGGCGAACTACGATTCGAGCTATTCGACGAAGACGCATGCCGGATCGGTGTACGGACAGGTCGACTACAAGCCAATCGATCCGCTGACGCTGACCGCCGGTCTGCGCTATACGCGCGAGAAGAAGGAGCTGAGCCGCGAGTTCGGCTTCGCCGGCAGCGATCCGTATCTGATACCGGCCGGGACCGGTGGCGAGAAGACCTTCCATGCCACCACGCCAATGGCGTCGGTGGCGTGGCAGTTCACGCCGAATCTCAACACCTACTTCCGCTACGCCGAAGGCTTCAAGAGCGGCGGCTTCAACGGCGAGTTCAGCGATCCGACGCTGTCGTCGGCCGACAACATCACCGAGACGCAGACACCGTTCAAGCCGGAGAAGCAGCGTTCATTCGAACTCGGCACCAAATCGATGTGGCTGGACCAGCGCGTGGTATTGAACGCCGCGGTCTACTACAACAAGGCCAGGGATCTGCAGGAATCGATCTTCCTTGGTTCCGGTGCGGCGGCGTCTAGCGTGCGCAACGCCGGCAAGGCGACGATCTATGGTGCCGAACTTGAAGGCCAGATCGCACTGTGGAGCGGTTCGCGGCTTGGCTTCAACTACGCGTATCTGCATACCAAGTACGACGAGTTCATGGATGCAGGCGTCGACGTCGCCGACAACCGCGCGTTCGTGCATGCGCCCAAGCACAGCGCCAATCTGTATCTCGACATGCGGCTCGCGCGCTTCGGCTGGGCGGATCTGCGTGGTCTGATCGACTACGCGTACACCGATTCGTTCTACACATATGCGTACCAGCTCAGCGGTCCGGGCGATGCCGCCTTTGACCCGAGCAAGCAGGTCGCGGACGATGTCGAGGTGCCGTCGACCGGTCTGCTCAACCTGCGACTGTCGCTGTCGAACGTGAAGCTGGGCAGCACGGCGTCGGGTGAGCTGGCGCTGTGGTGCCACAACGTCACCGACGAAGACGCGCCGATCAATTTCATCGACTTTGGTCCGGCGTTCGGTAGCCTGACGGTCGCCAACTTCAACGATCCGCGCACCTTCGGCATCAGCGGCACCGTGCGCTGGTAGCGATCCGCCGTTATTCAAAGGCCCGCTTCGGCGGGCCTTTTCTTGCGCATGCGCCGGCGGTCCGCGCATGCTCTGCGCATGTCGCCAATCCGTGCCTGCTATTGGCTGTTCGCTGCGGTGGTGCTGGCCGCGTGCCAGGCCGTTGCGCCGCAGCCGGCTGCGGGCACGACCGCTCCGAGCGTCGATCTACCGCCTGGTGATGCCGGTACGGTCTATCGGCTGCAGCCGCAGGCGTCGCAGGTCATCATCTATGTCTATCGTGCCGGCGCCGCGGCGCGCTTCGGGCACAACCATGTCGTCACCGTGCCGCGGCTCGATGGCTGGCTGGCGATGAACGGCGACGACACGCGCACGGCGCAGTTCGCGTTGCACTTTCGCCTCGACCAGCTACAGATCGATGATGCTGCGCTGCGCATCGCGACCGGCGGCAACTTCGGCACGCCGCGCTCGAAGGCCGATATCGACGGTACGCAGAAGAACATGTTGAAGTCGCTCGACGCCGAGCGCGATCCGGACGTCGTGATTCGTTCCGTCAAGCTGGCCGGAGAATGGCCGATGCTGGTCGCCGATGTCGCGATCACCCTGCATGGCGTGACGCGCATCCAGTCGATCGTCATGGCGGCAGTGCGCGACGGTGATTCGATCAAGACCGATGGCCGCTTCGCATTGCGCCAGAGCGATTTCGGCATTGCGCCATTCTCCATTCTCGGCGGCGCGCTCGCGGTCGATGATGTGCTGGCCATCAGCTTCACGCTGCAGTTGCAGCGCGCGCACTAGCGGGGATCGCGGCTCACTCTCGCATGTGACGACCGCCGCCGTTCAGGGCGGCGCGAACCGTCCGTCATCGTGAGGCTGCGGAGACACGGCAAGCCCGCGACGGCGCTTGCGCGTCACGTCACGGGTCTGCTGCGCCTCCTGCGAGCCATTCCGATCGAGGAACGACCCAGCCGTGCCTAGTTGTCGCGCGCCTCCTTGCGGCGTTCGCGGGCGTTCTCGCGTGCCTCCTTGCGCGCGTCGCTGTCGCCCTTCACGGTATCGCGACGGTCTTCGCGATTGCCCTGCCGGGTTTCCTGCCGCGCCTCGCGGGCGTCCTGCCGTGCTTTCTGGCGATCTGCAGCGGTGCCGCCCTGCAGCGCGTCCTGACGGTCGGCGCGAATGTCCTTGCGCGTATCCTGCCGCGCGGCGCGAGCATCCTTGCGGCTTGCCTGACGTTCCGCGCTGTTTTCCGCTGCCGTCTCATGTCGCTCGTCGCGATTGGCTTTACGGGCATCCTGCCGATCCGCACGATTGTCCTGGCGCGTCGCCTGACGCTCCGCTGCATTCTGTGCTGCAGTGTCCGCGGCCCAGCTCATGCCACTGCTCAGCGCCAGTGCCGCGGCGCCGACGATCGGGATCCATTTGTTCATGTTGCTCCTCCTTGCGGGTGGCGCCGGTCGATCGGGTGATCACGGCGGCGCAGCGAAGATTACGCCTGATGAATGAAGGGCGCTTAAACGGTGAAAATTCCGCGCCGTGCCATCGCGCGCGCTATTCGACGATCGCCGGATGCGCCTGCTGCGGCCCGCCGAGCATCGGCCGGTGCGAGGGCGGCTGGCGACCTTCGTCGCTGATGCCGTATTCCTGCGCGAGCTCGGCCCCGATCAGCACCTGACCGGACTTCTCGGCGCGTTTTTCGTCGCGATACAAGGCGCCGATCACATGACCGGTGAATTCCGGCGTCTCGGCGATTTCCCAGAAGCCCGCGTACTTCTCGGGTTCGGCGTCCATCACGCGCCTGGTGCGATCGGTGCGCAGCATGCCCATCCAGATCGACGCGGTGGCGACATTGTGTGCCTTGAGATCGACCGCCATGTCCTTGGCGAACTTGTCGACGCCGACCTTCTGCGCGCCGTACGCGGGGCCATGCATGTAGCAGCTGGCGCCGAACGACGACGTGAACGTGATCAGTCCGTTCTGCCTTTCGACCATCAGCGGCGCCGCGTACCAGCTGGCGACGTACGCCGAGCGCAGACCGACGTCGAGGATATCGACCAGCTCGATCGGCTTGGTCCAGAAGCCGCCCTTGTTGATCAGCTCGTCGTGCAGATAGGTCGCGTTGTTGACGAGGATGTCGACGTGGCCCTGCTCCTTCTTGATGCGCTCGAACAGGTTCTTCACGTCGCGGTCGCTGGCGTGATCGCAGGCGACGGCGATGCCCTTGCCGCCGGCCCGCGTCACTTCGTCGGCGGTGCCGCCGATCGTGCCGGGTAGCGCGGCGTCGCCTTCCTTCTGCGAACGGCCGGTGACGTAGACGATCGCGCCCTGTGCGCCGAGCGCCAGCGCGATGCCCTTGCCCGCGCCGCGCGAGCTGCCGGTGACAACCGCGACGACGCCTTCCAGTGGTCCGCTCATTGGTCTCTCCTCGTGATTCATGTGGTGTGGCGACACCGGGCTTACGCGTTCGCGCGCTTGCGCAGTTCGAACTTCATCACCTTGCCCGATGCATTGGTCGGTAGCGAATCGGTGATCTCGATGATGCGTGGCACTTTGTAATTCGCCATGTGCTCGCGGCACCAGACAATCAGTGATGTCTCGTCGAGCGTCTGACCGGGCCGCACCAGCACATAGGCCTTTCCGACTTCCCCCATGCGCGCGTCCGGCACGCCGATCACCGCGACTTGCGCGATTGCCGGATGCGCTGCCATTGCGCGTTCGATCTCGGCCGGATAGCAATTGAAGCCGCCGGCAATGTACATGTCCTTGAGGCGATCGGTGATGCGCAGATAACCGCGCGCATCGAGATTCCCGACATCGCCGGTGTGCAGCCAGCCATCGGCATCGATCGTCTCCGCGGTTGCCTTCGCGTCGTCGAGATAGCCGTGCATGACGTTGTAGCCGCGCACCACGATCTCGCCCGATTCGCCAGCCGCGACGGCTTGATTGTCGCCGTCGACGCAGCGCAGCTCGATGCCCGCAATCGCCTTGCCCGAAGTCAGCGCGATCGTTTCGGCATCGTCGCTGGCGTCGCAAAGGCTGACGATGCCGCAGGTTTCGGTCAGGCCGTAGCCGGTCAGCACGACCTTGAAGCCGAGTTCGGCACGGATGCGCTCGATCAGGCTCGGCGCGATGGCCGCCGCACCGGTGATGGTCGCGCGCAGCGACGACAGGTCGGTGTTGGCGCGTTCCGGATCGTCGAGCAGGCTGATGAACAGTGTCGGCGGGCCGGGCAGCACGGAAATCCTTTCGGCGGCAATGCGCTTGAGGATCGCGCGCGCATCGAACACCGCGTGCGGCAACACCGTCAGGCCGGCGATCAGGCCGGCGAGCCAGCCGACCTTGTAGCCGAACGAATGGAAGAACGGATTGACGATCAGGTAGCGATCGTCGGCGTTCAGTCCGACGCACGCCGACCACGCCGCAATCGCGCGCAGGTTCTGCTCGTGCGTCGTCACCACGCCTTTCGGCAGGCCGGTGGTGCCGGAGGTGAACAGCACGTCGAGGCAATCGCCCGGCTGTACCGCCGCGGCCAGGGCATCAACCGCTTCGTCGGCGATCCCGTCACCCTTGGCAAGAAACGCCGGCCAGTCGAGATCGTCATCCTCGGCGCGCTCGATGACGACGATTTCGGCGAGTGACACCGGCCGGTGCGGCGCGAGCATCGTCGGGTAATGCTGATTGAGAAAGCGGCCCGCCGAGAACAGCACGCGCGCACCGCTGCGTTCGAGCACGTATGCCGCCTCGTTGCCGCGCATGCGCGTGTTGATCGGCACCAATGCGGCGCCGACGCTGTGGATTGCCAGGCCCGCGATGATCCATTCGACATTGTTCGGCGACCAGATCGCGACCCGATCACCGGCTTTCACGCCGAGCGCGATCAGCGACTTCGCCGCCCGTCGGCGCAGCGCGTCGAGCTCGCCGTACGTCAGCTGCGAGCCGTCCTCGCCGATCACCGCGATGCGATCGTGGTGTTTTGCGACGGACGCGGCGAACGCCTGCGGAGAGGTCAACTCACTCATGCTTGTTTTGAAAGTCCGGGCCACGGATGGCCCGGGTTTGTACAGGATGGACAGACGTGGATTAAACGCACGGCGTTTAATCCGCCCACATCAGATAGCCATTGTCGATGCGCATCTCGGCGCCGTTGATGAACTTCGATTCGTCGCTGGCGAGGAACAACACGAGGTTGGCGATGTCCTGCGGTTGCGCGAAGCGTGCCTGCAGCTGCTTCGGATCTTTCTCGCGGACGAATGCGGGCGGCGCACTCTTGTCCTGGTGCAGGTTGAACACCATCGGCGTGGCGATGCCGTCCGGATGAATCGAATTGCAGCGGATCTTGTAAAGCTGTGCGCGACAGTGCGCGGCGACGCTGCGGGTCAGGCCGGCGACCGCGGCTTTCGAGGCGCTGTACGCGCAGAACGACGACTGGCCGCCGATGCCGGCCATCGACGACATGTTGACGATCGAACCGTTGGGCCGCTTCTTCATCGCTTCGAGGCCATAGTGACAGCCGAGGAAGTAGCCGTCGGAATTGATCTTCTGGATTTTCTGCCACAGCTCCAGCGAGGTCGTCTCGATGGTGCCGTAGGCGAGGATCGCGGCGTTGTTGACGAGAATGTCGACGCCGCCGAACTTTTCTTCGGTGCCGGCGATGACCGCCTTCCAGTCGGCTTCCGACGAAATGTCGTGGCGAATGAACAGCGCTGCGTCGCCAATGGCCTTGGCGACCGCGCGACCCGCTTCTTCATTGACGTCGGTCAACACCACCTGCGCGCCTTCGCGCGCCAGCAGCAGCGCATCTTCCTTGCCGACGCCGCTGGCGGCACCCGTGATGATCGCGACCTTGCCTGAAACACGTCCCATGCCAATGCTCCCGTTCGATTCTGTTTTGTGAAGTGAGTTTCAGGCCACGGCTTGCAGCGCGCCGCCGCCGGCGGCGGCGCGCCCGGCGCGACGGCCGGACCACAGGCAGTCGGCGATCGACAGTCCGCTGATGTAGGAATTCGACGCGATGCCGATCGCGGTGCGGCCGGCCGCGTACAGACCTTCGATGTCCTGGCCCTGTGCGTCGAGCACCGCGCCGCTGTCTTCGTTGATGCGCAGGCCGCCGAGCGTGATGGCCGGACACGGGAAGCTGCGGCTGGCGGCGGAAATATCAAGCGCGTAATACGGCCCGCTCAGCTCCTTGAGCAGCGCAGCGCTCTTGCCGAGCGCATCCTGCTTTCGCCGCACGCCATCGTTATAGCGTTCGATGCTGTGCTTCAGCGCAGCCGGCGGCAGGCCGATCTTCGCGGCCAGCACTTGTGCCGTCGTACCGCGCGGAGCGAACGCCATCAGCAGCAATGCGGGGATGCCCTGAAACGCCCAGAGTCCGCCGAACAGCGCCTCGCGGATCGCTGCGCGCCGGGCGCGACGATCGATGATCAGCCACGCGCGACCATTCTGGTGTTCGCACATCTGCACGCCGAGTTTGGCGCCGTAGACCTGTTCGTTGCAGAAGCGCTCGCCCTGCAGATTGACGACGATGCCTTCCGGCCAGTTCACCGGCGGATTGATGAAGCGCCACGCCGACACCTTGTCGAGTCGCGCAGGAACACCGCCGACCGATTCGCCGAGGCGGATGCCGCTGCCATCGCAGCCGGTCGCGCCGAGGCGTGCCGGCGCGAGGAATTTTGGTGCGTGCTGCGCGACCATCGCGCGATTGAAGATGAAGCCGCCGGTGCTCAGTACGACGCCGCGCTGCGCGCGTACGAAGACGGTTTTCGCTTCGCTCAGCTCGATTGCGATGGCCCGCGCACGCAAGCGATCCGCCCAGCCGGCGGCGATGTTGTGCACGGCTTCGGCGCGACGCAGCAGCTTGCGATGTTGTTGCGCGGCTTTCGACCCATCCGCGAGCTGGCGCAGTTCGACGCCGAGCACCTTGTTGCTGCGATCGACGATCAGGCGATGGACACCGCTTTGCGGCAGCACGCGCAAGCCGAGCCCGACGACGCGTGCACGCAGCCGCTCGAACAGGGTCTTGCCGGAGAACAGGCCGGTGCCGCGCGCACGATGACCGCGCGGCGCGGCTTCCGCGACCGCGGCGTATTCCTTCACCGCTTCGTTGCCGGAGTAGTAGAGATAGATGCCGTTCTTCGGATATGAAGTCTTCGGCTGAAGTTTGAGTTTGTCGGCGTCGGTGTCGAACGACACGCCCAGCGATTCCAGCCAGGCGACAAGCCCGCGGCTGTCGTCGCAGAAGCGGCGCAGTGTCGCGGCGCTGACCGCATCGCCGGTCTCCATTTGCAGATAGCGGAACATCGCATCGGGGCTGTCGTGGACATCGGCGCGGCGCTGCTGTTCGGTGCCGCCGCCGCCGTAGACGATGCCACCACTGCGGGCGGTCGCGCCGCCACCGTCGAAGCGTTCGACGATCAGCGTTTTCGCGCCACTCTCATGCGCCGCGATCGCGGCACTGGCGCCGGCGGCGCCGAAGCCGACCACCAGGACGTCGCAGCGCCAGTCCCAATGCAGCGCCGATTCATCGTCGACGACGCGCGCGCTGTCGATCGGCAAAGTGCCGTCAGTGGCAGCGCGATCGCGCGGCACAGTGGCGCGCGCAACAGGTGACGATACGGATGGAGGCATGGGCACGGGGCGAGGACAGGCGCGGAAAAGCAGGGACGCATTGCATTATTTCGATCGCCGCGTGCCGATCTTCGTCCAATGAGACGAGCCATGCCGCCGTCTGCGCAGCTTTGACTCGTCTTATCGGGTGAAGCTCCTGAGCCGGGCGTTCTCGATAATTTCCATCCATCACCAACAGGGCAATCACGGCGTATGCGCCGGCCGATTGCTCCCCCAACGGTAGACCCCACCATGCTGAAAATCGAGGCGCTCGCGTACATCGTCGTCGAGTCGGCCGATCCTGCGAGATGGCAGACATTCGCCGAGCAGATGCTCGGCATGCAGGCGGTTGCCCAGGGCAGCGGGCTGTTCCTGAAAATGGACGAACGCGATTTCCGCATCAGCGTCGTCAAGGGCGAGAGCGACCGTTATCTGGCATCCGGCTGGCAGCTGCCCGATCGCACGGCCTTCGACGCGACCGTCGCCGCGCTGCAAGGCGCCGGTGTTGCGGTGACCGCAGGTGCAAGCGCACTTGCCGCGTCACGCAAGGTCGAAGCGATCGCCACATTCGCCGATCCGGCCGGCAATCGGCATGAGCTGGTCTGCGGCTACACCGGCGGCAAGTCCGCGTTCGTTTCGCCGATCGGTGTTCAGGGCTTCAAGACCGGCGCGCAGGGCATGGGCCACACCGTACTGCCGGCGATTCCGTTCGAGCCGACGCTGAAGCTGTTTCACGAGACGCTCGGCCTCGGTCTGTCCGACGTGTTCAATTTCAAGCCGGGTCCGGACGCGCCGAACATCCGCATCTACTTCCTGCACGCTGCGGCGGGCCGCCACCACAGCGTCGCGCTCGCGGAAATGCCGAATCCGTCCGGTTGCGTGCACGTGATGGTCGAGGTCAATCAGCTGACCGATGTCGGCCGTGCGTACGACCGGCTCAAGGCGCAGGGCGTCAAGCTGATGGCGACGCTCGGCGAGCACGAAAACGATCGCATGACCTCGTTCTACATGATGACGCCCGGCAATTTCGCGATCGAATACGGCTACGGCGGCATCAGCGTCGAGCCCGGTGTCTGGCAAACGACGCAGACCGAACAGGTCTCGATCTGGGGTCACGACTTCTCGGTAGGTTTTCAATAAA
>DATCXY010000163.1:0-4982 GCA_036570585.1 Solimonas sp.
ACGGCGAGCAGCAGCACGACCACCAGCGGACGAAACCACTCGCCCGGAACCTGCGCCGCCGTGCGTGCACCGACGAAGCCGAACAGCAAGGCCGCGACGATCGTCGGCAGCGTCGCCCGCCACTCGATGCTGACGCGGCGCGAATACTGGATGGCCGCTGCCGCCGTCCCCCAACTGCTCGCGAACTTGTTGGTGCCGAGAATGGCGACAGGCGCCGTCTCCGGCAGCAGCACGAACAGCGCCGGTACCTGGATCAGCCCGCCGCCGCCAACCACGGAATCGATGAAGCCGGCGAGAAACGAAAAGCCGCACAGCGCCAGGAGCGTTGGCAGCGGCTCGCTCACGTCAGGCCAACAAGCCGAGTTCGTGCTGACGTTTCTTCGAAAGTCTGCCGGCAACGAGTTTGTAAGCGGTGCGCAGCCGCTCGCCATACCACTTGAGCGGAAAGCGCCTGGGCTCGACCACCGTGATCCAGCGTGCGCGCGCCAGATACTTTGCCGCGGAGATGCCCGGCTGGTCGGTCAAGGCGAGGAAGAGATCGTCCTCGACCTTGAAATGAACATGGCCCGGGGCCGTGTTCTGGGCGAGGTTGAACATCGCGAACATCTTGTTGTCGACCGACGCGACCAGATGATCGCTCCACTTCACATCGAGCGCGACGCCGGGCCAACGCTCGATGTGGTGCCGGAACTGCGCTTCGCTGATCGCCACCGCGCCGCTACAGCAAGCCGGCAACTTTCGACGGAATCTTGAAGCGCTTGCCGGCGAGCAGTTGATTGAGCAGCAGCGTGATCCACTCGCGTGATGTCGAGAAGCTGCGCATCTTCAGGTAAACGTCGTCGCCTTCGCGTTCGATCTGGTAACGGTCGATCGAGCCACTGGCGGGCTCCTTCTCGCCGCGCAGCATGACGCGGAAGGTCAGGCGATTCTCCTTGGTGTCGATCTGGCAGTCGAGCACCTCGCCATATTCCGAGAAGCGGTCGTTCACATAAGCGCGCAATGCAACGGAGAGCGCGCCTTCCTTCATTGATTTTCCCAGCCGTCCGAGCATGCCGGCGTCTCCGATTTTTCGTATGTGCAGCGTTAGAGAATATCCGAAGCGTACGCCGCCAGACGTGAACGTTCGCCGCGTGCAAGCGTAACGTGCCCGCCATGCGGCCAACCCTGAAAGCGGTCGACGACATAGGTCAGGCCCGACGTGGTTTCCGATAGATACGGCGTGTCGATCTGGCCGAGATTGCCGAGACAGATCATCTTGGAACCGGGGCCGACGCGCGTGATCAGCGTCTTCATCTGCTTGGCGGTCAGGTTCTGTGCCTCGTCGATGATGATGTAGCGATTGAGAAACGTGCGGCCGCGCATGAAGTTCAGCGAGCGGATCTTGATGCGCTTGGCGAGAATGTCGTTGGTCGCCTGTCGCTCCCAGTCGCCGCCGGAACCGTTCTGCGTCAGCACTTCGAGGTTGTCCATCAGTGCGCCCATCCACGGCGCCATCTTTTCTTCCTCGGTGCCGGGCAGAAAACCGATGTCCTCGCCGACCGGCACGGTCACGCGCGTCATGATGATTTCGCGATAGCGCTGCTCGTCCATGGTCTGCGCCAGCCCTGCGGCCAGCGTCAGCAAGGTCTTGCCGGTGCCGGCGGTGCCGAGCACGGTGACGAAGTCGACATCCGGATCGAGCAGCAGATTGAGCGCGAAATTCTGTTCGCGGTTCTTGGCGTGAATGCCCCAGACGCTGGTCTTGGCAGCGCGGTAGTCGCGCACGACGCGCAGTTCCGCCATCGAGTCTTCGACCTTGCTGACGACCAGTTCCAGGCCCTGGTCGCCATCGTCATCCGGAATGTACAGAAACTGGTTGACGTACCAGTCCTTCGCCAGCGGACCCTTGATGCGATAGCAGGCGCGACCACGCGTGTCCTGCCAGCTGTCCATTTTCTCGCCGTGTGTCTGCCAGAAATCCGCCGGCAGCTCCTTGTAGCCGGTGTACAGCAGATCGAGATCGTCCAGAACCCGATCGTTGTGATAATCCTCGGTGTGGACGCCGACGATCGCCGCCTTGATGCGCAGGTTGATGTCTTTACTGACCAGCGCGACCTGGCGCGCCGAATGCTTGGTCTGCAGGTCGAGCGCATTGATCAGGATGCTGTTGTCCGGCTTGTTGCCCGGCATCAGCCCGGGTAGCACCGCCTCGGTCGGCCGGGTCTGGAAGTACAGCTTGCCGGTGGCCGGATTGCCGGTCTTGCCATTGCCATTGCTGCTGGCGCGCGCGCCGGGCAAAGACAGGCCCTTTTCAATTTGTGTGTGGTTTTTGTCCTGCATCAACTCGTCAAGAAAACGGCTGACCTGGCGCGCGTTGCGGGCAATTTCGCTGATGCCTTTCTTGGCGGCGTCGAGTTCCTCGAGCACCACCATCGGGATGAACAGATCATGCTCTTCGAAGCGGAACAGCGAGGACGGATCGTGGAGGAGGACGTTGGTATCGAGGACGAAGATCTTGCGCTTGCTCATTGGCAATGGAAGGCCTCGCGCGCGCGATGCGGGATCACGGCGCTGTCTGATGTCGTAGGGGAAAGCCGGCCCGCGCCGCGGGGAGCCGGGTGGTGTCTGCTTGCGCTGAAGCGTTGCTTGGTAATTTTTCTGGTGTTGCTTGGCTGGAGAAGCCGCGCCTATTGCTGGCGACCGGCTTCAATCTAGCGCAGCTGGCGCGCAGAAAAAAGTGCTTTTCAGCCGCGAGCTTTGCCGCTACTGTGATGAACCGCTGCGAGCCGGCAAGATCAGATTTGGCGCAGTGCTTCCAGCACTTCGGCGGCGTGGTGTTTCACCTTCACGCCGCGCCATTCCCGCTTCAGCACACCCTTGTCGTCGAACAGGAACGTGCTGCGCTCGATGCCCAGATACTTGCGGCCGTACAGGCTTTTTTCCTTGATGACTTCGAAGGCCTTGCACATCGTTTCGTCGCCGTCCGACAGCAGCACGAACGGAAATTCATGCTTGGCGATGAAGTTGTCGTGCGCCTTCACGCTGTCGCGCGACACGCCGAGAATATCGGCGCCGGCTTTCTTGAACTGCGCGTGCAGATCACGGAAATCCTGGCCTTCCTGGGTGCAGCCCGGCGTGTTGTCCTTCGGATAGAAGTAGACGACCAGCGCCTTGCCCTTGAACGAGCGCAGGCCGATGTTCTGCGCGCCGCTGGCGGGCAGCGTGAGATCGGGAATCTTGTCGCCGGGTTTCAGGCTCATCGCGGGCTCGCTCAGGTCTTGATCGGATCGAGCATGCCGTCGGCGTTGAGGTCGTCGCACAGATCCATGAACGACTCGCGCAGCGCCTGTGGATGCTGGTTGACGGGGACGTGCAGCACCATCTGTACGTTCGCCATGTCGGCGCCGGTGTAGGTCGACTGGTATTTCTGCGTCAGGATCTCGACGACCTCGACATCCTGATGCTGGAAGAACTCGAGGATGTTGACCAGCAGGTTCGGATCCTGCGGCGCGATCACTTCGGCGGCGTACGGCCGGAATTCCGGGTTGACGGGCCGGATCTCGCAACGTTCGAAACGCACCTGCAGCTCGAGTTTTTCGGCGATGCCGGGCAGGGCCGTTTCAAGCCGACCGAGCGTGCTCCAGTTGCCCGAAACCAGCAGGTTCGCGGTCAGCCGGTCGCCGATTTGCGCGATCCGGCAATCCTCGACCTCGCCACCGCGCTCGCGGATCGCCTTGAACAGCTCCAGCGGCACATTGCCCTTGGGCTTGCCGATGACGGAGACGGTGAGCAGATTATCGTTGGCGGACATGAGTGCAGCGCTGCGTGTGAGCCGCCTATTGTAGTGTCCGCGGTCGGGCTGCGTCAGCCGAGCGGTGTTTACGGCAGCTTCGCCGCGGCAAGGACAGCCGTTATACTTGCGCCCCCCGCAATTCCGGTTTCGCACAGCGCATGATCAAGGGCAGCATCGTTGCCGTCGTTACTCCCATGTTCCCGGATGGTGCGGTGGACTGGGACAGCCTGTCGGCGCTCGTCGAATGGCATATCGCGGAAGGCACAGACGGCATCGTCGCGGTCGGTACGACCGGTGAATCGGCGACGCTCAACGTCGACGAACACATCGAAGTCATACGTCGCGTCGTCAAACTGTCGAAAAAGCGCGTGCCGATCATCGCCGGCACCGGAGCGAACTCGACGTCGGAGGCGATCGAGCTGACGCAGCTCGGCAAGGATGCCGGCGCCGATGCCGCGCTGCTCGTCACGCCGTACTACAACAAGCCGCCGCAGGAAGGTCTGTATCGCCACTACAAGGCGGTCGCCGAAGCAGTCGATATTCCGATCATTCTGTACAACGTGCCCGGCCGCACCGGCTGCGACATGCTGCCGGCCACGGTTGCGCGGCTGGCCAAGCTGAAGAACATCATCGGCCTGAAGGAAGCCAAGGGCGAGATCGAGCGCATCAAGGATCTGCTGGCGCTCAAGCTGCCGCGCGATTTCGCAATCTACAGTGGCGACGATGCAACGGCCTGCGAATCGATCCTGCTCGGCTGCCATGGCGACATTTCGGACACCGCCAATGTCGCGCCACGCAAGATGCACGAGCTCTGTGCAGCGGCGTTGGCCGGCGACCGCGCCAAGGCCGAGCGCCTGGACGCGGAACTTCAACCGCTGCACAAGCATCTATTCGTGGAACCCAATCCAATTCCCGTCAAGTGGGCGCTCAACGAAATGAACAAGATTCCGGCCGGACTGCGTCTGCCGCTGGTGGCGATGGATCCGTCCCATCAGGAAGTCGTGCGCGCCGCGCTGCGCACCGGCGGAGCGATCTGATGCGCCTGATCATCGCGAGTGTTCTCGTGGGCAGCGCGCTGCTGGCCGGCTGCAGCAACACGCGTCGCTGCGAAGGCGAACAGCCGTACCAGCGCGCCGAAACCCTGCCGACCCCGGGGCAGATTCCCGGACTGACCGTCCCGGAATCGCCGTCTGCGCTGCGCATCCCGGCG
>DATCXY010000164.1:0-8496 GCA_036570585.1 Solimonas sp.
TGGCAGAGCTTCATCAGGCGGAAGCTCGCGAGCGGACCGGACTCCCAGCCCGCGGTGAATGCCTCGTCACTGACCTGCGCGAGCGTGCCGAGCGGCACTTCCTGCGCGTTGTTGACGAGAATGTTCAGGCCGCCGAGCGCACTGACGGTACGCGCGACGCAGGCTTGGAGCGACGCCGCGTTCTTGACGTCGCATTCGATCGCGAGCGCCGTGCCGCCGCGCTTCTCGATTTCGGCGACGGTCGCCTCCAGCTTCGCCAGCGTACGTCCGGTGACCGCGATCTTCGCGCCTGCAGCGGCCAGCGCGAATGCGATGCCCTGACCAACCCCTTGTCCCGCGCCGGTCACCAGTGCAACCTTGCCCTGCAGCTTTGCCATTGCTCCGCCCCTTCTCTTGTCGAGTGCCTAGTGTGGGATCGCAACGGCCGCACGACCTGATCCGCGTGGCGTAGTCGGCCGTGGCATGCTTCGCCGATTCCAGCAGCGGAGCGTGACATGCGCAACATCACCATCAGTGGCCGTGGCGGCCCGGACAAACTGGTCATCCGTGAAGCGGACGATCCGCAAGCGACCGCCGGCACGCTGCGCGTGCGCGTGCGCGCAAGCGGCATCAACTTCGCCGACATCCTCGCGCGCCAGGGCCTGTACCCGGATGCGCCGAAGCTGCCGTGCGTGGTCGGCTATGAGGTCTCGGGTGTCGTCGATGCCATCGGCGCCGATGTCGATCCGGCCTGGCTTGGCCGCGAGGTGTTCGGCCTGACCCGCTTCGGTGGCTACGCCGATGTCGTCGTCGTGCCGGTCGCGCAGATGTTCGAAAAGCCGGCGGCGTTGTCGCATGAACAATGCGCGGCGATTCCGGTGAATTACCTGACCGCCTGGCAGCTGCTGGTGACGATGGGTTCGCTGAGCCGCGACGAGACCGTGCTGATCCACAACGCCGGCGGCGGCGTCGGACTTGCGTGCATCGACGTCGCGCGGCACATCGGCGCGCACATCATTGGCACCGCGAGCAGCGGCAAGCATGCGTTCCTCGAGGAGCGCGGCCTGCACGCGGCGATCGATTACCGCACGCAGGACTGGCCGACGGAGCTGCGGCGCCTGACCGACGGCCGCGGCGTCGAACTGATCACCGATCCGCTCGGCGGCAGCCACTGGAAGAAAAGCTATCGCGCGCTGCGCAGTACCGGCCGCCTCGGCATGTTCGGCATTTCCGGCGCCACCGAATCGCGTCTGCCCGGTCCGCTGAAGCTGCTGCCGGCCGCGTTCGGCATGCCGTTCTTCCACCCGCTGTCGCTGATGGACGGCAACCGCGCGGTGTTCGGCGTCAACGTCGGTCACCTGTGGGACGAGGTCGACAAGATCCGCGGCTGGATGACAGCGCTGCTGCAGGGCGTTGCCGACGGCTGGGTGCGTCCGCACGTCGATCAGGTTTTCAGTTTCGCGCAGGCTGGCGAGGCGCAAACCTATATCGAAGCGCGCCGCAACATCGGCAAGGTCGTGCTGCGGCCCGACTGAAATTCAGTGCATCGCGGCCGATGCGCAATTCGTCCGGATGCGCGACCTCATGCGGGTGAAGCCGCCGTGGCGCAGGCCGACCCCGGCATTGCCTGTTTCCAGCGCGCATCGTCCACGCGATAGACGCGTGGCTTCATGTAATCGTCGGGATCGCGCAGATAATCCAGCTCCGGCGGATGCTCGAGCGTTGCCAGCGCGGCGCGCCACTGCGGTTCGTAGGCTGCGGCGCCACCGCCGAGGATCGGCAGCCAGGCATCGTGATGATTGGGCAGAAAGAGTCGCGGATGGGCACTGGCGACGTACTGCGTCGAATCGCGCAAACCGCTGGTCACCATGCCGAAGCCGACGATCGCACCGAGCTGCACGTCGACACAACCGGGCAGTGCTTCGAGCGCCGCGCGCGTCGCCAGACCCTTGGCGTCGTCGCCGATCGGTCCCGAGGAATCGTGCCAGAGCAGACTGAAATCGCCGACGCGCAACTGGTACGCCCAAGTGCCACCGTTCGGCTCGCCGACCAGGCCATCGTCGGGCAACGACGCGAGGAACATCGCGATCTCGCGCGGATCGGTATCGAGGTGTTCGATGTAGCTCGTCAACTCGGGTACGTAAAGCAACGGCAGCCCGCCGGTCAGCAGATCGGTCGGATCGATGGCCGAATGCCGGTGTTCGACGATCTGCAGCGGCGGCAGGTCCTGCCAGAGGCGCAGCGACTGCGTCGAGCCGGGCCCCGGCACGCCGCGCTCACCGAGCACGACGCAGGGAAAGTCGCTCGCCAGATCGAGTTCCGCGGCACGCGAACGCGCCGTCGCGCAGGCGGTGCGGCCGGCGACGACCGTGGCACGCGCATGACCGGCAATGTACCCAAGGTCGCCAGCATGATCGAAATGACCGTGGCCGATGAGGATCGCCTCGGGCGCGATGGCAACGAGTTCCTCGCGACCGATCGGCACGTAATCCTTCTGCACGCCGAGGCTCTCCCAGGCGTCGAACAGGAACAGGTGACCGCCGGCGCTGACAATGAAGCCGGAGACGCCGTACCACCAGAGCTTCACCGTCGCCGGATCGGTCGCGTCTGCGCCGAGAATGCGCTCGCGCGCCGCGAGCACTTCGGGATCGACGCGCGGTGCCGGCGGCAATGGCTGCCAGTCGGCTGGCGCGACATCGCCGGCGTTCATGGCCTGCGGCGTCCGCGCGGCTTCGCTGGACGTATCGCAGGCCACGAGCAGCGCGGCGGCCATGCCGATGATGAGAACGGGGAACCGCATGCCGAGCCTGCCGGCCATGTGCATCGCCTTTCGTGTCGAACGACGGGCCGCATCGAAGCCGACACGATCGCCATGCCAACTTCGACGCCGATGCAATGTGTACGCCCTAGCTCACCGCGCGCTGCGCGATGTCGCGCACCGCGACATACGCGAACGTCATCGCCGGACCGAGCGTCGAACCGGCGCCGCCGTAGGTCGGGCCCATCACCGCCGCCGAGGTGTTGCCGGTCGCGTACAGGCCGTCGATCGCGCTGCCGTCCTCGCGCAACACGCGCGCCTGCGGATCGGTGACGAGCCCGCCCTTGGTGCCGATTTCGCCGGCGTCGAGCTTCACCGCGTAGAACGGCGGCTTGATGATCGGCCCGAGGCAGGTGTTCGGCTTCACGCTCGGATCGCTGTAGTAGCGATCGATCGCGGTCTCGCCCTTGTGGAATTCCGGATCGACACCAGTCTTCGCGTACTCGTTCATCTTCGCGACGGTGTCTTTCAGGCCCTGCGTGTCGACGCCGATCTTGGCGCTGAGCGCGTCGATCGTGTCGGCTTTGTAGTAGACCTTGTCGAGCCAGTCCTTCGGCAGCTTCGAATCGGGTTCGATCTGGCCGGGCAGAAAGATGCCCATCGGATACTTGTAGCGGAACGTCGCGTCGAACACGAGCCAGCACGGCACGGTGCCGTTGCCTTTCGCGTCGTCGGCATACATCGCGTTGCGGAAGTCCGGATACGCGGCCGCTTCGTTGACGAAGCGCTTGCCCTTACGGTTGACGGCAACGCAGCCCGGCATGCCGCGTTCGATGAACAGCGTGATCTGCTGGTCGGCGCCGGGCTTCTTGACGGTCGGCGAACCCCAGACCAGATCCATGTGCTTGAGTGCGGCGCCGAGCGACTGGCCGGCGCGAATGCCGTCGCCATGATTGATCGGCGGCGCGGCGGTCCATTCGACGGTCGTCGGCTTCGCCAGATACTGATCACGCATCTGCTGGTTCGACTCGAAGCCGCCGCACGCGAGAATCACGCCGTGCTTGGCCTGATAGCGCAGCGTCTTGCCGTTGTGTTCGACGACGACGCCGACGACGCGGCCGTCTTGTTCGATCAGCGATTCCATGCCGGTGTCGAGCTGCAGCGGAATGTGCTGCTGCTGCATCGCGTAGCGCAGCGTCGCGACCATGCCCTGTCCGAGAACCTGACGGCGGTCGCGCGGCGTCTTCATGCGCCAGCCGATATCGAACCAGTACTTGAGCAACATCTTCACGGTCAGCCAGACCCAGCCAGCGCCGCGCGAGAACAGCTTGTGCGCCTCGACCTGATCCATCGCGATGCGGCCCATCAGCAACGTGCCCTTGAACGATTCGCGCTGATTGGCAAACTCGTCACCGAGCCGCGACGCATCGAATGCGACCGGCTCCATCGAACGCCAGCCTTCCTTGCCGCCGGGGTTCTTCGGGTAATAGTCCGGATACTTCGGCACGTTGCGGTAATGCACGTCGAAGTTGTTCGCGAGGTAACGCACCATTTCCGGCGCATTCTTCAGATACGCTTCAATCCGCTCCTGCGGCACTTCATCGCCGATCAGGCTCTTGAGATAGGTCAGCGCCTCTTCGTACGAATCATGTCCGCCGGTGCGTGCGATGTCGTCATTGCACGGAATCCAGATGCCGCCGCCGGACACCGCGCTGGTGCCGCCGTACTTGTCGGACTTCTCGATGACGACCGACGACAGGCCGTGGCCTTTCGCGCACAGCGCGGCGGTCATGCCGCCGCTGCCGGAGCCGACGACGATGACGTCGAACTGCTCGTCCCAGCTCACAGAAACACGTCCGTGTTGTTGCGGCCGAGGATGACGGCACCGTAGTTGCGGCCGAACTGGTCGGGATTGTTCGCGTAGTGGCCGCGCGCGGCGTAGATGTCGAACAGGTAACGATGCAGCGGGAAGTCGGTGAAGATGCCGCGCCCGCCGCATGCCGAGAACAGCGCGTACGCATGCTTGGCGCAGCGGTCGACGACCTGCGCGGCCTGCGCGCGAAAATGCACGCGCTGCGCGATGTCGTCGAGCGGCTCGCCGGCACGAATCTTGGCCATCAGCACATCGAAGTTGCGATGCAGGACCAGCTTCATCTCGTCGATCGCCAGTGCCGCTTCGGCGGCGGCGAGCTGCGCCGGCGGTTGCTCGGACGTCTTGTTGCCCATGTCACCGACGCGCACCTTGGCGAAGTCGACGAAGGTGTTGAGCGCACCCTGCAAACCGCCGATCGCGGCCGACGACACCGCGCGCACGAAGATCTGCCCGAACGGCAGCTTGTACAGATCGGCGGTGAACGTGTGGCGGCCCGGGTTGGTGCCCATGAACCCGTCGCTGCCCTTGTGCGTGCGGTATTCCGGCACGAACACGTCGTTGACGACGATGTCCTTGGAACCGGTGCCCTTGAGGCCCATCACGTGCCAGGTGTCGACGATCTCGAAATCGGATTTCGGCAACAGGAACGTGCGGTACTCGGGCGGCTGGCCTTCCGTGAAGATCAGGCCGCCGAGGAAGATCCAGTCGCAGTGATCGCAACCGCTGGAGAAACCCCAGCGGCCCGAGAAGCGGAAGCCGCCTTCGACCGGCTTGACCTGGCCTTTCGGCATGTAGGTCGACGCGATGCGCGTGTTGCTGTCCTTGCCGAACACATCTTCGGCGGCTTTCGGGTCGAACAGCGCGATCTGCCAGTTGTGGACGCCGATCACGCCGTAGATCCACGCGGTCGACATGCACCCTTCGGCGAGTGTCATGCAGACGTCGTAGAACACCTGCGGGTCCATTTCATAGCCGCCATAGCGCTTGGGCTGAAGCACGCGGAAAAAGCCCGCTTCCTGCATTTCCTGCACGGTCTCGGCCGGCACCATGCGCAGTTCTTCGGCCTTTTTTGCACGACTGGCAAGCACGGGCACCATGTCGCGCGCGCGCTGGAGCAAAACCTCAGGACTGATGGGCGTCGCCGCGGCGTTGTTCTTGGCGGTGCTGGGCACGGTGGATCTCCTCGCGAATGGGGCACGACAGGATTGCGCGGTTGCGCAGTTTGCTTGGTGTGCTTTTTCGCAGAAGCCCCGTAAACAAGCATCGTCCGAATCGACTAGCCGCGATGCACGCGTCTTTCGCCGCACGTCGACACCGCAGCGGCCCGCGCCCAGAATGCCGACAGCCGGCGCATGACCGGAATCACGACAAGCGGCGGCGCCGCAATGGGGAGCACGACATGCAAGGGATCCGATATCGCGGCGTGTTGATCATCGTCTGCGCGCTCGCACTATCCGCCTGCGGCCATTCATCGACGCCGTCGAATGATTCGGCGCCGGGCAATGGCAGTGGCGCGGCTGCCGACATCGACCTGAGCTGCGACAACGCGAGTTATCCGTCGGCGCAATGGACGGCCTGCGAAGCGCAGAACTACGCGAAGATTCTTGAAGCCCCGATCGAAGAAGCCGCGAATCCGGCCTTCGTGACGCGCTGGATCGAGCAGAGTCTGGCGAACTCGCTCAGCTATACGGCGCGCGATCTGAATGATCCAAGCTGGCTGCTGGCATCGAGCCCGCTGCTGAGCGACGTGCTCAGCACACCGCCGTCCGATCTGGCGCAGACGCTGCGCGATCGCATCAGCGCGATCCGCGCCGACCCGACCACCGCCATCGCACTGCCGTTGAACGCCCCGCTGGTCCCGTTGTGCACCACCTGGTCGCTGCAATGCTCGGGCGATCCGTACCGTTATCCGGATGTCGCCGGCGCGGACGGCCGCTTCTACACGGAAGAAGCCGAAGTGGTACCAGTGGTGTTCTACGACGACGGCTGTGCACGATTGAGCGGCCGCGTCTGGCTGCCGAAGAACGCGCCAGCCAACGCAAAACTGCCGACCATCGTCATCGACAACGGCTCGATTCAGGCGCCGGAGACGCTGTACTGGTGGGCGGCGCAATTGCTGGTGCGCAACGGCTACATCGTCATGACCTACGACCCGCGCGGTCAGGGCCGTTCCGATTGGCAGACGCCGAGCGGCGGCCAGGGCGGCAACGTCAACTCCTCGGTGTTCGTCACCGGTCTGGTCAATGCAATCGACTTCCTGCACTCGACGCCGGATCAGCCGTACCCGGAAAACCAGACCTGCGCCGGCCGTTATCCAACCGCGGTCACCGCCTACAACCCGTTCTTTGATCGTATCGACCGCGCTCGCCTTGGCGTCGCCGGTCACTCGGCCGGCGCATTCGGCGCATCGATCGTGCAGGGTCTCGACGGCGATGGCGCCGCGCCCTGGTTCGGCAAACTCGACGCACACAATCCGGTCAAGGTCGTCGTCGCCTGGGATGCGCTGTCGGTCGGTGATGCGGGCGCGCCGATCAGCGAAGGCTATCTCGCGGTACCTCGCGTGCCGGCGCTGAGCCTGATGAGCGAATACGTCAGTCCGGCCGGCAGCAGCGCGGCCAACATTGCGACCACCGCCGCGCCCTATCTGCTGCCGCCCGACCCGCTCGATCATCTGATCGCGTACCAGGCGTTTTCCGATGCCGGCGTGCCGGTGTTCGCGATCACGATTGCCGGCGCCACGCATTTCGACTTCAGCCTGTTGCCGACCTTTCCGGCGACATCGTGGTGCCCGCAGCTGGTCGACGGCGCGTGCAGCGGCGGTTGGGGCTTGCCGTTGATCGAGCACTACACGCTGGCATGGTTCGACCGCTGGTTGAAGCAGCCGGGCGAATCGGGTTACGACGACGCCGATGCGCGGCTGCTCGATGATGACGGCCCGCAGGGACGACTCAAGATGAGCTGGCATTTTCACTCGGCGCGCGATTTTCCGACGCGTGACGGCACGCGCGAGCACTGCGACGATCTGCGTCGCGGCTGCGTGGCGCCGTAGCGGCTACAGTCGGACGATTTCGCAACGCCTGCGGGAGCGCAAAAAAGCCGGCGGGGCGCTAATTCGCCGTCAGATCGACCGTCACCTCGCTCGCGCCCGGCGCGTTGTCGAGCAACAACAGCGTCGCGTTCGCTGCTGATGTCACCGTCGCGCCGCTGATCGCAACGCGATAGCCGTTCGGATAATGCAACGCGACCGGCACATAGATTTCGGTCGGCCCGTCTGCGGCGCGCGGTGTGTAGCGATAGTGGAACGCGCCGGTGTCGGGATCGAAGCTCAGTTCCAGCGGAATGCCGGCGGTCGCCTGCGGATAGGTGCGTTCCAGCACGCGCAGCTTGTCGATCTTGACCGTCGACAGATCGGCATCGTCGGCGAACAGGCCCTGCGCGCCGCTGCCCTGTGATTGTGTGGTCGGATCCGCCCAGTTCTTGTAATGCCAGTACTGCCAGCCGATCAGATGCTGGTCGGCGAGCGCGGTGGTCTGGCGCAGGATATCGACATCGTCGGTCGCGCCGAACTCGGTCAGCAGTTCAACCGCGTTCATCCGTTCGGCCTGATCGCGCGCTTCGTTTGCCGACGCCTGATTGAACACATCGCAGGTCGCCGAGATCGGCAGCGCGTCGAGCAAACCGAGCTGCACCGATTGTGTCAGCGCCGCGAGCGGGCAGTAGTCGTGGAACGAATAGCCGAGCTGCGATTCACCGTCGACCGGGACGAAACCTTTCGGCGTGCCGATGCTGCTGCCCTGCGGCTCGGACTCGAACCAGATCATGTTGTACGGATCGACGCTGCGAATGCCGTCGCGCGTGTACTCGTACCACGGCTGCAATTCGTTGG
>DATCXY010000165.1:0-3165 GCA_036570585.1 Solimonas sp.
CCAGTGGCGCAACCTCGCGAAGAGCCTCTATGACTTCGCCGATGGCTTGCTCGAGAAGCTGCTTCCCGCCACCGCCGCAACGACCGCCAATCTGCAGCGACAGTACGACGCGCTCGTCGCGCGCGCGCGCAATGGCGATGCCGCCGCCCTCAATCAGCTGCCCAGCGCTGGCAATGCACTGGCCGAGCAGCTGCTCAAGACGGCCGGCTCGCGCGCGGAGTACGAGATCGAGCTGGCGCGCATCCGCTCCGATGCGCTGCTCGGTGCCGATGCAGCGGATGCGCGAGCCACCGCCGAGCAACAGGCGATCCGCTATCTCGCCGCACAGCTCGCCGCCGAAACCCAGAACGTCACCGCAACAAACGATGTGGTCAACGCGGTCGCGATGCTGGCAGAAGCCACCGGTGGTTACGCGGCCGCTCAACAAGCAGTCGCTGATGGCCTCACTGCCCGCACCGAGGACCTCTACAGCCAGCTGGCAGACATCCATGATCAGCTCGAGGGCAGCTCGTCCACCACGACCGAGATCGTCAGCGGCGGCGCGCCCTATCTGGCGAGCGCCGCGCCGGCCACGACCGACGCGAACGAATACGCCACGACGGCAGACATTGCCACGTTACGCACTGCCGTCGAGACGGTGGCGACGTACAGCGCGCAGACAGCCAAGATCCTCAAGCGCGTCACGCGCGACGGCACAACGCTGGCGACCACGCCGGTGATCGCATGAAAGTCATCGTCCCCACGCCGATCGCCGATGCCACGCTGATCGATTCCAGCGCCGGCGCGTTGATCGAGACCTCGGTCGCGGACAACAGCTATCCCGCTTGGGTGTCAGGCGCCACCTACGAAGAAAATCAGCGCTACGAATACAGCGGCACAATCTACGAGTCCAGGCATAAAATCCGGAATCGCACCGCCACGCCGGACACCGATCCGCGACAGTGGGACGTCGTCGGCGGTGCAGCCACGACCGACGCGTGGGTTGCCGGCGACGTGCATGCAATCGGCGAGCGCGTGTGTTACAACCTCACGCACCGGGTTTACCAGGCGGTGCAGGAAACCGGGGTCGGCAACATCACGCCGCCAGACCGGGACCCGGAATACTGGCTGGATGCGGGCCCGATGAATGTCTGGGCGATGTTCGATCCGACGACCGGCACGAGCACATCTGGCGAATCGCCGCTGGCGGTCACCATCCAGCCGGGCATCGTCCGCGGCCTTGCTCTGCTGGGCCTGGTCGGCGCAACGCAGGTGCAGATTGATATCCATGACGGCGAATCGTTGGTGTATTCGCGCACCGAGGCCGTCGGCGACACGCAGGTGCTCCTCGACTGGTACGACTATTACTTCGCCGAGATCATACCCAGGGAGAGCTTCGTGCTTAGCGATCTGCCGCCCTACGGGACCGCGGCGATCACGGTCACGGTCACGGGCGCATCGACGGTTGGCATCGGCAATCTCATCGTGGGGCCGGTTGCAGATTTCGGCCTGACGGACTTCGGGATGAAGCTCGGCATTCTCGACTACAGCCTCAAAAACAAGGACGACTTCGGCATCACCGGTCTGGTCGAGCGTGGCTATGCGAGCACCCAGGATGCAACGATCTTCGTCGCGCGCGACAAACAGGACTACCTGTTCAAGAAGTTGGCATCGCTGCGTTCCACGCTCGCCGTGTACTTCGACGACAGCGGCTATGAGTCGCAGATCGTCTACGGATTCACGCGCGACTGGGACGTCGGCGTGCAATACCCAACCTACATCCAAATCACGATCTCGCTCGAAGGCATGACATGACAACCACCATCGAAGCGCTGCCGCCTCCGGGACAACGCAGCGCACCTGCGACGTATGTAGCGCTGATGGACGCATGGCACAGCGCCATTGCGGCGTACTCTGAGCAGGCCAGCGCTGCGGCCACCGAGATCAACGGCGCGAACGCAGCGTCGGCCGCGCTGGTCGCGGCGGCGACGGCGATGGTCAATGCCGCTGCGATCGCGGCGGGCGCCGTGGCGTGGGTGTCCGGGACGACTTACGCGCAGGGTGACGTTCGCTATAGCCCGACCAATTTTCAAAGCTACCGGCGCAAGACCAACGGCGCAGGCACAACCGATCCCGTCAGTGATGCGACAAACTGGGCGCCGATCAGCGCGGACCTCACCAGCGGGCCGACGCTCAACGCTGCGGTGATCACCGGCGGTGCCAGCGTTGCGGGCGGCTTGACGGTGACAGGCGGGGCCACGGTAACGGGCGTGCTGTCGATTACCGGCGCGCTGACGGAAACAGCGATCGCGATGGCAGCCGACGACATCGATCTCGAGGCCGGATCGAGTTTCAGCAAGACGATTACAGGTGCGACGACGCTGACGGTGTCGAACGCGCCGGCAGCGGGCCGAGTCGCTTCGTTCGTCCTCGATCTCACCAACCCCGGCTCGAACGTCACCTGGTGGGCGGGAATCATCTGGCCGGGTGGCGCGGTACCGACCGGCAGCGCCAGCGGTCGTGACCGCTACGTGTTTTTTTCATCCGACGCCGGCGCCTCGTGGGTCGGCATCCAGACCGGGAAGGGCTTCGCATGAGCGCCGTGACCGCACTCGATACGCCGCCGAGTTCCACTGATATTTCCAATTTCTCGGTGCGGGGTGATGCGTTCCGCGCCGACATGCAAACCATGACGCCGCAGGTCAACGCGCTCAACGTCGAAGCGGCCGCCACCGTGGTTGCGCTCACCAGCAGCAACGCACTCATCGCCGCCGCCACCGCGGTCGCCACTGCGATCGTCAGTGCAACCAAATGGGTTGCAGGCTCGTACGACGCGGACGTTTCGGTGTGGAGCCCGACCGACTTCCAGACCTACATCAGTCTGGCCGATGGCGTGGGCGCAACGGATCCGGCGAGTGACCCGGCGCACTGGCGCTGCGTGACGTTGCGCCCTGCATCCGCTGCGCTGGTCGATCCGTCGTTCGTCGATGGTCTGTCGGTCAGCGGCGGACTGACCGCGCTCGACACGGCCAGCGTCGACACGCTCGCAGCGAGCGGTACCAACGACACGATGCAGGATCTCCTCAGCAACACGCTGGATTGCGCAACGGCAAACTGGTTCCGCAAAACCATCATCGGCGCAACCACGCTGGCCGTGTCGAACGTGCCGTCAGGCTTTTATACCTG
>DATCXY010000166.1:0-1661 GCA_036570585.1 Solimonas sp.
CCGACCGGCGTGTTCACCGACAAGACCCATTCCGAGCGCTACACGCGCAAGTGGGACATGCAGTATTCGCCGAGCGTCTGCGCGAGCTGTTCGGTCGGCTGCAATGTGTCGCCGGGTGAGCGCTACGGCGAAATCCGCCGCATCGAGAACCGCTACCACGGCGATCTCAACGGCTATTTCCTCTGCGATCGTGGTCGCTTCGGTTACGGCTATACCAATCTCAAGGATCGTCCGCGTCGGGCGCTCGTCAACGGCCAGAGCGCTGCCGGCGATGTCGCGCTCGCCGCCGCGCGGACCGCGATCAATGGCGCGAACAAGACGATTGCGATCGGCTCGCCGCGCGCATCGGTCGAAGCCAATTACGCGCTGCGTGAGTTGGTCGGCGCCGCCAACTTCCACGACGGCCACGGCGTCGCCGAAGGCGCGCTGGTCAAGCTCGCGCTTGCGATCGTCCGCGATGGCCCGGTGCGTGCCTCGACGATTACGGAGATCGAGAGCGCCGACGCGGTGCTGGTGCTCGGTGAAGACGTGACCGCGACGGCACCTCGCATTGCACTGGCGCTGCGTCAGGCAGCGCGCGGCAAGAGCCAGGCACTCGCGGCCGAAAAGAAGGTGGCGGAATGGCAGGCGATCGCGCTCGCCGATCTGTTGCAGCGCGATCGCTATCCGGTGTTCGTCGCCAGCGTCGATGCGACGCGCCTCGACGACATCGCGCAGCAGACGCTGCGTGCTGCGCCGGAAGATCTCGCGCGTCTCGGCTTCGCGGTTGCGCACGCGCTCGATGCATCGTCACCGGCGGTCAACGGGCTCGATGCGAGGACCGCTGAACTTGCCAAGTCCATCGCCGACGCGCTGGCCAAGGCCAGCAAGCCGCTGATCGTCTCCGGCACCGGCGCCGGTTCGGCTGCCGTGATGCAGGCCGCCGCCAACATCGCGTGGGCGCTGAAAGCGAAGACGGCCGATACCGGCCTGGTGTTGACGCTGCCGGAAGCCAACAGCTTTGGTCTTGCGATGCTCGACCCTCAGCCGCTGTCCGCCGCGCTTGCCGCGCTCGAAAGCGGAGATGCCGACACGCTGGTCGTGCTTGAGAACGATCTTGAACGGCGCGCGCCGAAAGCCGCGCTGGAAGCGGCGCTGAAAAACGTCAAGAACCTGATCGTCATCGACCACAGCGCATCGGCGACGACCGCGCGCGCGCAGGTCGTGCTGCCGGCGGCGACGGTGTTCGAAGGTGATGGCACCTTGATCAACTACGAAGGACGCGCACAGCGTCACTTTCAGGTCTTTGATCCGACTTACTACGACGCGAGCATTGGTCTGGTCGAGTCGTGGCGCTGGCTGGCCGACCTCGAAGGTGCGAGCGGCTGGAAGATTCTCGATGACGTGACCGTCGCCTGCGCGCAGGCGGTACCGGCGCTGGCCGGCATCGTCAGCGCAGCGCCGAATGCGGCATTCCGCATCGATGGCATGAAGATCGCGCGTGAGCCGCATCGTTATTCCGGCCGTACCGCGATGCGCGCCAACCAGAGCGTGCACGAGCCGCGTCAGCCGCAGGACGCGGACACCGCGCTGAGCTTCTCGATGGAAGGCTACAACGGCGTCGGCAGCCCGGATCGTCCGGGCGCACTGCTGCCGTACGCGTGGGCACCGGGCTGGAATTC
>DATCXY010000167.1:0-12894 GCA_036570585.1 Solimonas sp.
GGTGTCGTGTTTCTGATGCTGTTCCTCGGCGGGGCCCGTGTCCATTACTACCTGGCGTTCCTCGTGTTTGCCGCGGGCGGCCTGGTGATGATCGCGGTGGCGGCGCCGTATCGCGTAAAGCGCTTGCTCAACTTCATGGACCCCTGGGCCGACGTCGAAAACGCCGGGTGGCAGCTTGCACAGTCGTTGATCGCGGTTGGACGCGGCGAGTGGACCGGCGTCGGTCTGGGCAACAGCGTGCAGAAACTGCTGTATCTGCCGGAGATGCACACCGACTTCATCTTCGCGATCCTTGCCGAGGAATTCGGACTCCTTGGCATCGCGATCCTGATCACGCTGTTCGGCATCGTCGTATGGCGCGGCTTCGCGATCGCGCGTCGCGCCGAACTCGATGGTCGTCGCTTCTCGGCCTATGTCTGCTACGGCTTGTCCGGCTGGCTCGGCCTGCAGGCGCTGATCAACATGGCCGTCAACATGGGTCTGTTGCCGACCAAGGGGCTGACCTTGCCGCTGCTCAGCTACGGCGGCTCGTCACTGCTGACAGTGTGTGCGCTCCTGGGTTTGATCTTGCGCGTCGATTACGAGAATCGCGCGGCAGCGTTCGGCGTGACCTCGGCTGAAGATGGCCAGTCCGGGGCGCGACAGGCGCGCGCGCCCGCCGTCCGAACCAGCCAAGTGGTGCAGCCATGAAGTTCGTGATCATGGCGGGCGGTACCGGTGGCCACGTCTACCCCGCGCTCGCGGTCGCGCAGGCGTTGCGAACGCGCGGTCACGAAGTGACCTGGATGGGCGCACCCGACAGCTTCGAGGCGCGGGTGGTACCGCAGCATGGTTTTGCGATCGACTTCATCCACGTGTCCGGCCTGCGCGGCAAGGGCGTGTTGAAGTTGCTGCAGGCGCCGCTGCTGATTGCACGCGCCGTGCGCGAAGCGCTGGCGATCCTGAAGTCGCGGCAGCCGACGGCGGTACTCGGTTTCGGCGGTTTCGCGGCGGGCCCCGGTGGCCTGGCTGCGTGGCTCAGTGGTCGGCCGTTGTTGATCCATGAACAGAACGCAGCGGCAGGCTTGACCAACCGTTGTCTCGCGCGCATCGCGCGCCGCGTCTTGCAGGCGTTCCCAAACACATTCGGCAATGGCGAAACGGTGGGCAATCCGGTACGCGCGGGCTTTGCCGAATTGCCGCCACCGGCGCAGCGCCTTGCACATGACGGCGCCGCACGGCTGCTGGTGATCGGCGGCTCGCAGGGCTCGCTGGCGCTCAATCAACAGATTCCGCAGGCGCTCGCGCTGCTGCCGGCGGCGCGTCGTCCGCAGATCCGCCATCAGGCAGGTCGCACCCTGGATATTGCGCAGTCGGCGTACCGCAATGCGCAGATCGACGCCGAGGTCACGGTGTTCATCGAAGACATGCCGGCTGCGTTCGCGTGGGCAGATCTGGTCGTCTGTCGTGCCGGCGCCTCGACAGTGGCGGAAGTCAGCGCGGCCGGCAACGCGACGGTACTCGTACCGTATCCATTTGCGGTCGACGATCATCAGACGCGCAACGCGGCGTATCTGGTCGATGCCGGTGCCGCCGTGCTGATGCCGGAGCGCACGCTCGATCCAGCGCAGCTCTCGGTGCAGATCGACCGGTTGCTCGGCGACCGCGCGCAGTTGCAGCGGATGGCTGAGGCCGCGCGCGGCAAGGCCTGGGTCGGCGCGACCGCGGCGATCGTCGAAGCCTGCCTGCAAACAGGTGCCGCGACATGAGCGCGACCATCAATCCGACGATGGCGATGCGCCGCGTGCGTCGCATTCACATGCTTGGCATTGGTGGCTCCGGCATGGCCGGCATCGCCGAGGTGCTGATCAATCTCGGTTACGAGGTCAGCGGCACCGATCTCAAGGACAGTCCGGCGACCCGTCGTTTGCGCGAGCTGGGGGCGACGATCCATATCGGCCACGACGAAAAGAACGCTGAAGGTGCGGACGCGATTGTCGTGTCGACGGCGGTGAAGGCCAGCAATCCGGAAGTGGTCTACGCGCATGCGCAGCGCATTCCTGTCGTCAGGCGCGCGGAAATGCTCGCCGAGCTGATGCGCTTCCGTTACGGCATCGCGATTGCCGGCACGCACGGCAAGACCACGACCACCAGTCTGGTCGCCAGCGTGCTCGCCGAAGGCGGACTGGATCCGACCTATGCGATTGGCGGCAAGCTGAAGTCGGCGGATGCCAATGCGCGGCTCGGTGCCGGCCCCTATCTGGTCGCCGAAGCCGACGAGAGCGATGCTTCGTTCCTGCATCTGTCGCCGATGATCGCGGCGGTCACCAACATCGACGCCGATCATCTCGAAACTTACGCGCACGACTTCAAGAAGCTGCGTGCGGCGTTCGTCGAATTCCTGCATCGCCTGCCGTTCTACGGTCTTGCCGTGATGTGCATCGACGATCCGGTCGTGCGCGAATTGCTCACCGACGTCGGCCGGCCGGTCATCACCTACGGTTTTTCGGACGATGCCGATCTGCATGCCTGCGACGTTCGCCCCAAAGGCAGCGGCGCGCATTTCACGGTCTGCTTCGACGACGGCAAACCCGAAGCGCGCAGGGAAGCCTTTCATCTCAATCTGCCAGGCGAGCACAATGTCCAGAACGCGCTGGCGGCGATCGCGATCGGACGCGAGCTCGGTGTGTCGTTCGATGCGATGCGTCGTGCGTTGTCCGGCTTTGGCGGTGTCGGTCGTCGTTGCGAGCCGCACGGCGAATTGCCGCTGGCGAAAGGCAGCTTCGTCCTGGTCGATGACTACGGGCATCATCCGCGCGAGATCGCGGCGACCTTCCAGGCCATGCGCGCCGCGCACCCGCAGCGCCGACTGGTGGTGGCGTTCCAGCCGCATCGCTATACGCGCACTCGCGATCTGTTCGAGGATTTCGCGGCGATCCTCGCCGAAGCGGATGCCTTGCTGCTCGCCGAGGTCTACTCGGCCGGCGAAGCACCGATCGAAGGCGCTGACGGACGTGCACTCGCCCGCGCGATCCGCGCGCGCGGTCAGGTCGACCGGTGTTCGTTGCCAGCGTGGCCGAGTTGCCGAACGCGCTTTCGCACGTGCTGCGCGATGGCGATCTGCTGCTGACGATGGGCGCCGGGGATGTCGGCGGGCTGCCGGCGATGCTGCAGCAGCAGTTCAAGCCGGGAACAGCGGCATGAACGTGCGCCACAACGAATCGATGGCGCGGCATACCTCTTGGCGCGTCGGCGGCCCGGCCGATTGCTATTTCGAGCCGGACACGCGCGAATCGCTATCCGCGTTCGTGCGCGAATTGTCGGCCAACGAGCCGATCCTGTGGGTCGGTCTTGGCAGCAATCTGCTGGTCCGCGATGGCGGTGTGCGCGGCGCCGTGATCGGCCTGCACGGTGCGCTCGATGGGCTCCGTCAGCGCGACGCGCACACGATCGAAGCTGAGGCCGGCGTGCATTGCGCGCGGCTCGCCAAGTTCACCGTCGCCGCCAAGCTTGCCGGCGCCGGTTTCTTTGCCGGCATTCCGGGCACGGTCGGCGGTGCGTTGGCGATGAACGCCGGCGCCCACGGCGGCGAAACCTGGGACACGCTGACGGAAGCCGAAGTCATGCGTCGTGATGGCACGACCGCATGGCTGCCGAAGTCGGCGTTCCGCTACGGCTATCGGCACGTCGAGTTTCCCGCCGACGTGATCGGCTTCTTGGCCGCACGCTTCACATTCAAACCCGACGTCGACGGCTGCGCGGAAGCCGACATGAAGCGCTGGTTGGCGCGTCGCAAGGCGACACAGCCCGTGGGGCGACCAACCGCCGGCAGCACGTTCCGCAATCCGCCGGGTGACCACGCGGCGCGCCTGATCGAGCACTGTGGCCTGAAGGGCCATCGCATCGGTGGCGCTGAAGTCTCCACGTTGCACGCCAATTTCATCATCACCGATGAGACGGCGAAGGCGGCTGATGTCGAACAGCTGATCGCACACATTGGCGATGTCGTGTTCGAAAAATCCGGCGTCCGCCTCGAGCCGGAAGTTCGGGTTGTCGGAGTTGCCGCATGACGCGCGCGATCAGCCCGAAAGATTTCGGTCGCGTTGCCGTGCTGGCAGGCGGCTGGGTGAGCGACTGCGCTTACGAAGTGCCGGTGGCACTTCGTGCAGTGGCGAACGCCCGGCCATGGATGGCCGGGCCGGGGCACGATCGAGTGATGGTGTTCCGCCATGGACGGCCGCAACGCACTGTCGAAGGAGTTGCCGCATGACGCGTGCGATCAGCCCGAAAGATTTCGGTCGCGTTGCCGTGCTGGCAGGCGGCTGGTCCTCCGAGCGCCAGGTTGCGCTGTGGAGCGGCGAGGGCATCCATGCCGCGCTGATCAGCAAAGGTGTGGATGCCACGCTGATCGATGCGACGCCCGAGATCGTGCTCAATCTGCACAAGCAGGGCTTTGACCGCGTCTTCAACATCCTGCATGGCACCGGTGGCGAAGATGGCATCGTGCAGGCTGCGCTCGAACTGCAGCATATTCCGTACACCGGCAGCGGCGTGCTCGCGTCGGCATTGGCGATGGACAAGCTGCGCACCAAGCGCATCTGGAAAGCAGAGGGTTTGCCGACGCCGGAATGGCTGTGGATCGAGCGCGAGGCCGATCTGATCACGGCCGCCGAACGCTTCGGTCTGCCACTGATCATCAAGCCATCGGAAGAAGGCTCCAGCGTCGGCGTCAGCAAGGTCAAGCATCCGGACCAGTTGCATGGCGCGTGGCAGCTGGCGCGCGGCGGTGAGGGGCCTGGTGGTGATCGCGTGGTGATGGCGGAGCGCTTCATCGCGGGCGGCAAGCAGGGCCACGAATTCACGTGTGCAATCGTCGGCGGCGTGACGTTGCCAACCATCCGCATCGAGCCGGAAGGCGAGTTCTACGACTACCACGCCAAGTATCTGTCCGACAACACGCGCTATCACTGTCCGAGTGGACTCGATGCCGAACTCGAAGCGCGCGCACAGGCAATCTGCCTGCGCGCGTTTCAGATTCTCGGTGCGCGCGGCTGGGGTCGTGTCGATTTCATGCTCGACGCCGAAGATCAGCCGTGGCTGATCGAAGCCAATCTCGTGCCCGGCATGACCTCGCACAGCTTGGTGCCGATGGCCGCCAAAGTGCGTGGCATCGACTACGCGCAACTGTGCTGGACCATTCTCGAAGCGACCTTGGCGGACGCACCGGAGGGCGGTCGATGACCGCACTGACGATGACTGTCGACGATCTGTTCGATGTGCCCGAATCCCCGATGCGTCGCCACCTGCTGCTGCTGGCGGGTGTCGCAGCGGTCGCCGCCGTGATCGTCGCGGCTTGGGGTGCACTGTCGATCGGCAGTCATACACCGGTCTCGCGCATCCAGATCGAAGGTCGGTTGACAAGATTGAAGAGCAGCGACATCGAAGCGGTGCTGCGGCCGCTGGTCGATCGTCAGTTTGGTGCACTGGATCTGGCCGCGGCAAAGCAGGCGGTCGAAGCCTTGCCGTGGACGTCGCGCGCCAGCGTCGAACGTGTCTGGCCCGCGACCGTGCGCGTGCGCGTCTGGGAGCGTACGCCGGCTGCCCGCTGGGGCGATGACGCGCTGCTCGACAGTGACGCACGCGTATTCAAGCCAGCGGCCAATGAAGTGCCGGATGGCCTGCCGCAGCTGGCGGGGCCCGACGGCAAGGAAGTCGAGGTCGCGCAAATGTTCCGCACCCTCAGCGGTGAACTGGCGCCGTCCGCGTTTCCGCTGCAGGGGTTGACGCAGGACGCGCGTGGCGAATGGGGCGGACGTACCACCGATGGGGTCGAACTGCGTTTCGGACGCACCGATCCTGAAGACAAAGTCGAGATGTTGCTCGGGCCTGCCGAGCGCGTGCTCAAGAACCGGATGAACGAAGTGAAATACGTCGATCTGCGCTACACCAACGGTTTTTCTGTCGGCTGGCAGGACCCGTCCAAATCAGCAACCAAGGAGGGGCACTGACATGGCACGTCGCGAAGAACGCAATCTGCTGGTCGGCATCGATATCGGCACGTCGAAGTGCGTGGCGGTGGTCGGCCAGTTGATGCCGGAAGGCCATCTCGAAATCGTCGGCTATGGCGAGGCACCGTCGCGCGGCATGAACCGTGGTGATGTCGTCAACATCGAACAGACCACGCAGGCGATCAAGCGCGCAGTCGAGAACGCCGAACACATGGCCAACTGCCGCGCGCAGTCGGTCTATGTCGGGATTTCCGGCACGCATATCCGCAGTCTGAATTCGACCGGCGTGGCACCCGTGCGCGCCGGCAGCGTGTCGGACCGCGATGTTGACAGCGTGATGGATGCGGCACGTGCGATCGCGATTCCGGCCGACCAGAAAATCCTGCACGTTATCCCGCAGGAATTCGTCGTCGATGGTCGTGAAGGCATTCACGATCCGGTCGGCATGCATGGCGTGCGACTCGAAGCCAAGGTGCACATCGTCACCGGCTCGATCTCGGCCGCGCAGAACATCTACAAGTGCGTCGAGTCCTGCGGCCTTAAGGTCGACAAGCTGATCCTGCAGCATCTGGCGTCGAGCTACGCGACGCTGCTGCCGGACGAGCGCGATCTCGGCGCCTGCGTGATCGACATTGGCGGCGGCACATCGGATATCGCGATCTTCAAGGGCGGCACGATCCGCCATACCGCGGTGCTGCCGATTGCCGGCAATCAGGTCACCAATGACATCAGCGTCGCGTTCCGCACGCCGGCGCCGTACGCCGAGCAATTGAAGGTGCAATACGGCGTCGCGTTACCTCAGTTCGCTGCCGCGCACGAAGAAATCGAGGTCAAGGGCGTGGGTGAGGCGCCGTCGCGACGCCTGTCGCGGCTGACGCTCGCCGAAGTCATCAAGCCGCGCTACGAGGAGCTGTTCCATTTCATTCGCAAGGAATTGCATCGCTCCGATTGGTACGACCTGGTCGCTGGCGGCGTCGTGCTGACCGGTGGTTCGGCGCAGATGCCGGGCGTGGTCGAACTGGCCGAGCAGGTCTTCGATCTGCCGGTGCGCCTCGGTCTGCCGCATGAAGTGCAGGGCCTCAAGGATGTGGTGCGCAATCCCGCCTGCGCGACGGCGGTTGGGCTGCTGATGTACGGACGTCAGAACCAGCCCTCGGCACCGGTGCTGCCGACCCAAGGTGTCGGTCGCTGGCTGCACCGTATCAACGACTGGATCAAGGGCAGTTTCTGAGTGAATTCCGGCTGTTTTTTTTTAGAAGTTTTTGAAGTTTTTATGTTGACATCGGCACAGTGATGAATTATCTTAAGATAGCGAAAATGTTTCATATAAAAAACAAAGCCGAGTCGGGACTTCGTACGGTAAACGCGGCGGTTGGTGCGTTTCAGGTGAACACGGACGAGCGCCTTGAAGGCGCAGGAGCAAGGACATGAGCGGACAAACACGGGAAATTTTTGAACTCACTGACGGCCAGCGTCGGCGAGCGGTCATTCGCGTCATCGGCGTCGGTGGCGGCGGTTGCAACACGGTCAATCAGATGGCGCAGGCCAGCATTGATGGCGTTGACTTCATGTGCGCCAATACCGATCGCGATCATCTCGAACGCTGCGTGCCGACCAATCAGGTCCAGCTCGGCATCGAGATCACGCGTGGTCTGGGGGCCGGGTCCAATCCGGAAATTGGCCGCCAGGCCGCCGAGGAAGACCGCGACCGTATTCGCGAAATGATCGAAGGTACGGACCTGCTGTTCGTCACCGCCGGCATGGGCGGCGGCACCGGCACCGGCGCGGCGCCGGTAATCGCGGAAATCGCCAAGGAACTCGGCATTCTCACGATCGCGGTCGTCACCAAGCCGTTCGCGCACGAAGGCAAGAAGCGCATGGCGGTGGCCCAGCGTGGAATCGACGAACTGCGTCAGTACACGGATTCGCTGATCCTGATTCCGAACGAGAAGCTGTCGCTCGTGCTCGGCAAGAAGGTGACGCTGTTGAACTGCTTCAAGGCGGCCAATGACGTGCTGCAGAACGCGGTGCAGGGCATCTCCGATCTGATCACCCGTCCGGGTCTGATCAACGTCGACTTCGCCGACGTCAAGACGGTGATGTCGAACCGTGGCATGTCGATGATGGGTATCGGCATGGCCTCAGGCGAGGATCGTGCCGAGCGTGCCGTCGAGATGGCGCTGTCGAGCCCGCTGCTCGATGACATCGAGCTGCACGGTGCACAGGGTCTGCTCGTCAATGTCACCTGCGACGAGAGTCTGTCGCTCGAGGAATACGAGTACATCAGCGCGCGCGTCAGCGAGATCGCGTCGGATGAAGCGGATGCCAAGATCGGCATGTCGATCAATCCGAATCTCAACGGCGAGTTGCGCGTGACGGTGGTGGCGACCGGCCTGACCGGCAGCGGCGCAACGGCGCAAATGCCGACGCTGGCCCAGCCCAATAGCGCTGGCAATCCGCGCGTCGCTCAGTTCATTCGTCCGGCCGAGCCGGCAATGTATGGTCAGTCGCAGCAGTCCTACGGTCACGGGATGGGTTCGCAGAACCTCGATATTCCGCCTGCGCAGCGCATGAACGCACAGTCATACCAGCCGCCGCGCAAGGTCGCCGCTGCTGGTGGCGGTGGCGCGTTCCCGCTCGGAATGGACGAGGACATCATCAACATCCCTGCATTCCTGCGCAATCAGGCCGACTGAGCGTCGGTCGGCTGTACCCGACCGCCCCGCCCCGGGACGGGCGGTCGGGTGGGGAACCCGTGGTAACATTCCGTGTCCTAATGGCGCAATTGCTCTTCGGGGCGTCGCGCCTTTTTTATTGAATCCGACCGCAGAGCGAAAACATGGTCCGTCAACGTACCTTGAAGCAGGCAATCCGCGCGAGCGGCATTGGCTTGCATTCGGGGCGCAAGGTTTACATGTCGCTGCTGCCGGCCGGGCCGGATACCGGCATCGTGTTTCGTCGCACCGATCTCGAACCGGCCGTGGAAGTGGCCGGCAGCGCGCATCTGCTGCGCGAGGCGGTGATGTGCAGCACGCTGGTGAATGACGCCGGCGTGAAGATCATGACGATCGAGCACCTGATGTCGGCGTTCGCGGGTCTGGGCATCGACAACTGCGTGGTCGAGTTGTCGGCCGCCGAGATTCCGATCATGGACGGTAGTTCCGGACCGTTCGTGTTCCTGATTCAGTCCGCCGGCATTCACGAGCAGGATGAGCCGAAGAAGTTCTTGCGCATTCGCCAGCCCGTGCAGGTGCAGGATGGTGACAAGTGGGCACGATTCGAGCCGCACGAAGGTTATCGGCTCGCCTTCAACATCGACTTCAAGCATCCGGTGTTCAAGAATTCCGGTCAGGATGCGGTCGTTGATTTCTCGACCGCCAATTACGTCAAGGAAGTTGCGCGCGCGCGCACCTTTGGGTTCATGCGCGAACTCGATGTGCTGCGCTCGAATAACCTCGGCCTCGGCGCCAGCCTCGACAATGTGGTGGCGCTCGACGATTTTCGCGTCGTCAACCACGACGGCCTGCGCTACGACGACGAGTTTGTCCGCCACAAGATTCTCGATGCGGTCGGCGATCTGTATCTGCTGGGCCACGCCGTGATCGGCGCGTATACCGCCTACAAGTCCGGTCATGCGCTCAATAACAAGCTCGTGCGCGCGGTACTCGACGATGCCACTGCGTACGAGCTCGTGACGTTCGAGGACCACGCTGTCAGCGCCCCGATCACCTACGTGCGGGGAAGTGCGGCGGCCGCCGCCTGACTGCGGGGTGGAATTCAAGCCCCCATTCCCGGGCTTGACGGTGGCAAGGGTCCGACAGCGTGCCGGGGTTGCCCCGACATGCCGCACGCCGATACACTCGGACTAGACCACCAGCGGGGGGCGCACCTTGGCTTCGAGCCGGGTGCAAGAAAGCCGGTAGTGGTCGTTCAGCCAGAGCAGGAATGTGCTGCTGCGATGTCGCAGTGGTACCAGTGCCGACGCTGATGCCGAAAAGACGACGACAGTCTGCCCGCGGATGTTCGCGACGCGGATCTGTCGGACCCAGGGTTCGGCACACCACGATGGCAGCGACCGGTTGATATCGGCCAGTTGCTGGACTTGAGACAGCCATGCAAAGCCGGTCTTGGCCGGAGCCAGATCAAGGCATTGCCTGACGGATTGTGGATCGCGCACTAGGGGCTCGTCGTCACCAGATGGATATCATTGTAGTCAGTCATCAGCGTGGCAGAACCTGGCGCATGCGCCTCGATGTTCGCCACGTGCTCGGCTGGCTGCCGTTCGCGCTGATCGCGATCCTGTTGCTGTCGTCGAGCTATGCGGTTGGCTACTGGACGCGTGGCGGCTCCAGTGTCGTGCCACCGCGTCTGGTCGCGAAGTGGGCCAAGGAAGTCGAGCAGCAGCGCGCCGCTCTCGGGACCGCCCGGGAAGCCGCCGAACAGAACGATGCTGCCCTTTCGCGTCGTCTTGCCGAGTTGCAAGCGCAGGTACTGCGCCTCGACGCCGCCGGCCAGCGCATGACCGAAATCGCCGGGCTGCAACAGGGTGAATTCAATTTCAGCGAGCCGCCGCCGGTCGGCGGACCCGATTTGACGACGCCATCGTCGCAGCCGGCGTTCAATCCGGTGCTGCAATCGTTGACCAAATTCGAGCGACAGCTGACCGATCGTGAGCGGCAGTTCCGCGTGCTCGAGGATCTGCTGGTTGCAAGCCGTCTGCAGAAGGAAGTACGGCCGACCGGCTGGCCGGTCGAGAACGGCTGGATCAGTTCACTGTTCGGCGTGCGCACCGATCCTTTCACGGGTCGTCTGACACGACATGAAGGCATGGACTTCGCGGCGCCGGCCGGCACCGATGTCGACGCGGTGGCCTCCGGCATGGTCACGTATGCCGGCCCGAGCACCGGCTACGGCAATCTGGTGCAGATCAATCACGGCAACGGTTATTCGACGCGCTATGGTCATAACAGCAAGGTGCTGGTCCACGTCGGTGACAAGGTGACGCGCGGGCAAGTGGTCGCCCGCGTCGGTTCGACCGGACGTTCCACTGGACCGCATGTGCATTTCGAAGTGCTGTACAACGGCGCGCCGGTCGATCCGCAGGGCTATATCCAGGCGGCACGCTGACGCCATCCCGGGCCCAGCGCAATATCGCATCCTTGAAAGGCTGCTGCCAGCCCCAAGCAAGGCATAATACGCGCCACTCTTTTCAGGGCACGGCTCCACGCCGTCGTCTTTCTGACTCAGCGAGCTTATGTTCAATAACGTCTTCACCCAAGTTTTCGGGAGCCGGAATCAACGGCTCCTGAAGAAGCTCAACGCTCTGGTTACCAGTGTCGCAGCGCTCGAAAGCAAGTACGCGGCGCTCGATGATGCGCAGCTTGCGCAGCAGACGGTCGTGTTGCGCGAGCGACTGGCCAAGGGTGAGACGCTCGACCAGATTCGTGCTGACGCTTTTGCGGTCACGCGCGAAGCGGGCAAGCGCGTGATGGGCATGCGCCACTTCGACGTACAGCTGGTCGGTGGCGCGATCCTGCATGAAGGCAAGATTGCCGAAATGCGGACCGGTGAAGGCAAGACGCTGGTCGCGACGCTGGCCGCGTACCTCAACGCATTGCCCGGCAAGGGCGTGCACGTGGTCACCGTCAATGACTACCTGGCGCGCCGTGACTCGGAGTGGATGGGGCGCATCTTCCGCTTCCTCGGGCTTACCGTCGGGGTGATCGCCTCCGGCCAGACCACTGAAGAAAAGCGCGCCGCATATGGTTGCGACATCACTTACGCGACCAACAACGAGCTGGGCTTCGACTATCTGCGCGACAACATGGCGTTCTCATCCGCCGACAAGGTGCAGCGCGGCCAGAATTACGCGATCGTCGACGAAGTCGACTCGATCCTGATCGATGAAGCCCGCACGCCGCTGATCATCAGTGGACCGACGGACGACGATCCGGAGCTGTATCGCAAGATCAACGCGCTGATCCCGAATCTCGTCATCCAGGCAGAAGAGGATGGCCCCGGCGATTTCTCGGTCGACGAGAAAGCCAAGCAGGTCCATCTAACCGAAGACGGCCACGAGAAGGTCGAGAATCTGATGCGCGTGTCGCAGCTGCTCGGCGAAGAGGACAGTCTCTACGACGCTGCCAACATCGTGCTGCTGCATCACTTGAATGCCTTGCTGCGCGCACATCATCTTTACAAGCGCGACGTCGAATACATCCTGCGTGACAACCAGATCGTCATCATCGATGAATTCACCGGCCGCATGATGCCCGGCCGACGCTGGTCCGATGGCCTGCACCAGGCGATCGAGGCCAAGGAAAATGCCAAGATCCAGCAGGAAAACCAGACGCTCGCCAGCATCACCTTCCAGAACTACTTCCGGCTCTACAACAAGCTGTCCGGCATGACCGGTACTGCCGATACCGAAGCGTTCGAGTTCCAGAGCATCTACGAGTTGGAAGTGGTCGTGATTCCGACCAATCGCCCGATGCAGCGCAAGGATCATGGCGATCTGGTGTTCATGAACTCGCAGGACAAGTTCAACGCGGTCATCGACCAGATCAAGGAGGCGCATGCCAAGCAGCAGCCCGTGCTGGTCGGTACCGCCAGCATCGAGACTTCCGAGCTTCTGTCGGGCTTGCTGAAGCAGGCGAAAATTTCGCACGAAGTGCTGAACGCCAAGCAGCACGAGCGCGAAGCTGACATCGTCGCGCAAGCCGGCAGCCCCGGCGCCGTGACGATCGCCACCAATATGGCCGGTCGCGGCACCGACATCGTGCTCGGCGGCAATCTCGACAACGAACTGGCGAAGCTTCCGGAAGACGACGCGGCGGGACGTGACGCGGTCAGGGCGGCGTGGAAGCAGCGTCATGAACTGGTGCTGCAGGCCGGCGGCTTGTGCGTG
>DATCXY010000168.1:0-3698 GCA_036570585.1 Solimonas sp.
CCATGAGCGCGCCCGGCCTGCCACTGGTCGCGGACTTTCGCGCCGATGCCGACATGGCCTGGCATCGCGACCGCATGTGCACGCAGGGCGAGTACGTCGCGCAGGTGCAGCGACTTGCCGCACAACTGCCGTCCGCGCGCCATGCGATCAACCTCTGCGAAAATCGCTATCGCTTCATGCTCGCCTTCGCCGCCATCTGCGTGCGTGGGCAAACCAATCTGCTGCCGTCGAACGCGACGCCGGACGCGATCGCCGACTTGCAGTTGCGCTACCCGGACAGCTGCGTGCTGCGCGATGCACAAGTCGACGACAGCGTGATCGCGCCCGCCACCGCCGTGCCATCGATCGCCGCCGACCATCCGGCCGCGATGCTGTTTACCTCCGGCAGCACCGGCGTGCCGCAGGCGCACCTGAAAACCTGGGCCGCGACCACCGTGATCGCGCGCCACCTCGCGCAGCGGCTGCTCGGCGGCGCGCGCGCGCAGATCGTCGCGACCGTGCCGCCGCAGCACATGTATGGCCTGGAAACCACGGTGCTGATGGCGCTCGCCGCCGACTGCGTGGTGCACGGCGGCCGGCCCTTCTTTCCGCAGGACGTCACCGATGCGCTGGCAACAATGCCGGCGCCGCGCGTGCTGGTCACGGCGCCGGTGCACCTGCGTGCACTGGTCGAATCCAGGGCCCAGCTACCGCCGCTGAGCTTCATCCTGTCGGCAACCGCACCGCTGGCGCTGGCGCTGGCGCAGGCTTGCGAAGCGGCGTGGCAGGTGCCGGTGTACGAGATCTACGGCTGCACCGAAGCGGGCAGTACTGCGACGCGCCGGACCACGGATGGCGAACGCTGGCATCTGCTCGCCGACATGCGTCTGACCGTGGCCGGTGGCATCGCCACCGTGCATGCCGACCATCTGCCGGGGCCGACGCCACTGCAGGATCAGCTCGAACTGCATGATGACGAGCATTTCAGCCTGCTCGGCCGCAACAGCGATCTGCTCAAGGTCGCCGGCAAGCGCGCGTCGCTCGCCGACCTGACGCAGCGCCTGCTGGCGATTCCGGGTGTTGACGATGCGGTGATCTTCAACGCCGCGGATGGCGAATCGGCGCGGCTCGCTGCGCTGGTGGTCGCGCCGGGCTTGAGTGAAGCGGCGATCGTCGATGCGCTGGCGACGCAGATCGACGCGGCGTTCCTGCCGCGGCCGCTGCGCAAGGTCGCGCAACTGCCACGCAACGCGCTGGGCAAGCTGCCGCGCACGCTGCTGCTCGAACTGCTGGCGCAGCCGACGTGAACGAACAGCAGCAGACTGCGATCGTTCCCGATACGCACCCGGCGCTCGCCGGTCATTTTCCGGGCCGGCCAATCGTGCCGGGGGTGGTCATCGTCGAGTGCGTGCTGGCGGCGGTCTCGCGGCGCGGCCAGCGACTCGCCGCGATTCCGCACCTCAAATTCCTGCAGCCGCTGCTGCCCAACCAGCCGTTCCGCATCTGCTGGTCGCAGCACGAAGGCCAGCTGCGATTTCGCTGCGAAACCGATCAAGCACTGCTCGCGCAAGGTGCTTTGTTGTTGGTCGACGATGCCGGATAATCGCGCGCTCTACACGGGGAAAACTTGATGATCGATGTGCTGATTATTGGTGCCGGGCCTGCCGGTTCGACGGCCGCCGCGTTCCTGCTGCAGCAGGGCTTCAAGGTACTGGTACTGGAGAAACAGGTCTTTCCCCGTTTTTCGATCGGCGAGAGCATGCTGCCGGCGAGCATGGCGTTCATCGAGAAGGCCGGCATGATGGAAGCGGTGATGGCGGCCGGCTTTCAATACAAGGACGGCGCCGCGTTTCTGCACAACGGCCAATACCACGAATTCAATTTCGCGCAGAAATTCACGCCCGGCTACGGTTTCACCTACGAGGTGCAGCGTGCCGACTTCGACAAGATCCTGATCGACGAAGCCGAACGCCAGGGCGCCGAAGTGCGCTACGAGGTCGAGATCACCGGCGTCGATTTCACGAACGGCCAGCCGACCGTCACCGCGCGCGACAAGCACGGCAACATCGAGACGCATCGGCCCAAGTTCGTGCTCGACGCCAGCGGCTTCGGTCGCACGCTGCCACGTCTGCTCGGGCTCGAACGGCCATCGGATTTCCCGAGCCGCACGGCGGTCTACACCCAGGTGCGTGACAACATCCGCCCCGGCGCGTTCGACCGTCAGAAAATCCGCGTCACCATCCATCCGAAACACCACGATGTCTGGTACTGGCTGATCCCGTTCACGAAGGGCATCTCGTCGATGGGCATCGTCGCCACCGCCGAATTCATCGCGAGTTACAAAGGCACGCCGGAAGAAAAACTCTGGCAGCTGGTGCGCGAGGACGAGGCGTTGGCCGAACTGCTCAAGGACGCCGAACCGTACCGGCCGGTCAGCGAAGTGCGCAGCTACTCGGCGAACGTCACGCACATGCATGGCCCGGGCTGGGCGCTGCTCGGCAATGCGGCGGAGTTCCTCGATCCGGTGTTCTCGTCCGGCGTCTGCATCGCGATGAAGTCGGCCGATCTGGCCACCGGCGTGCTCGGCCGGCAGCTGCGCGGCGAGTCGGTCGACTGGGATCGCGAATTCTCCGAGCCGCTGAAGATCGGCGTCGAGACGTTCCGCGGCTTCGTCGAAAGCTGGTACGACGGCAGCCTGTCGGCGATCTTCTTCCACCCGCGCAAGCACGAAAAAATCCAGCGCATGATCTGCGCAGTGCTCGCCGGCTACGGCTGGGATCTGTCGAATCCATACGTCGGCGTCGGCAAACGTCGCCTCACCGCATTGGCAGAATCCTGCCGCACCGGGACCTTGCACGAGCAGGCCCTTGTCGACTGAGCGCCGCGCCGTGCCGCCGCGAGCGCGCGGCGCCTGAAATGTGGGAGCAGCAGGCCGAGCGTGGCACGCCGCTGGCGATCACCGCGCTGCTGTGGATCACGCGCACGCTCGGCCGGCCGGTCGCGCGCGTCGTCCTGTACCCGGTCACCACCTATTTCCTGATGACCGGTTCGGCTGCGCGTCGCGCATCGCGCGACTTTCTGTCGCGCGTGCTGCCGCGGCCGCCGGGCTGGCGCGATGTCGCGCGCCACTTCTTCACATTCGCAGCGGTCTCGCTCGATCGCTTCCTGTGGCTGACCGGTGCCAGCCGTACATTGCACGTCGCGTCGTTCAGGCCGCCGGAAGTGCTCGCGGCGCAGGATCGCGGCGGCTGCCTGATGCTGGTCGCGCATGTCGGCAGCTTCGAAGTGCGCCGCACCGCCGCCAATCCGCGCCGCAACATGCCGCTGCGGATCGTCCTCGACCGCGAGCACGGCCGCATGTTCACGCGCGTGCTGGAGCAGCTCAATCCGCAGCTTGGTACGTCGATTATCGATGCGTCGCAACGCGGCCCGGCGCTGGTGCTGGCAATCAAGCAGGCGCTCGACGAAGGCTCGATGGTCGGCATGATGGCCGACCGCGCGCGCGAAGGTGAGCGCACTGCGACCGTCGACTTTCTCGGCGGCAAGGCGCAGTTGCCGGTCGCGCCGTGGATCATGGCCGGCGTGCTCGGCGTACCGGTGGTGATCGCGTTCGGCCTGTATCGCGGCGGCAATCACTATGAAGCGCATCTGGAGCTGATCGCCGAAAAGGTGGTGCTGCCGCGGGCCCATCGCGATGCGGCGTTGCAGGAATATGCGCA
>DATCXY010000169.1:0-1989 GCA_036570585.1 Solimonas sp.
GCTGGCCTCGAAGGTCGCGCCGAAGCGGCGCTCCTACAAAAAGATGGATTGCAGTCGCGCATCTTCAGGCCGCGACCGCTTCCAGCGTCAGCCGGCCGGCAAGAATTTCCTCGGCGAGCATTTCCGCGGTGCGGGTCGCGCTCGCGGTCATGATGTCGAGATTGCCGGCGTACTTCGGCAGGAAATCGCCCAACCCTTCGACCTGCATGAACGTCGTCACGCGCTGGCCGTCGAACACCGGGCCGTTGACGAGCTTGTAGCCGGGCACGTACTTCTGCACTTCGGCGAGCATGTCGCGCACCGACTGTTCGATCTCCTTCTGCCTCGGCTCGTCGACCGTCAGGCAGTGAATGGTGTCGCGCATGATCATCGGCGGCTCGGCCGGATTGATGACGATGATCGCCTTGCCCTCGTCGGCGCCGCCGACCCTGGCGACCGCACCGGCCGTGGTGCGCGTGAACTCGTCGATGTTCTTGCGCGTGCCGGGCCCGACCGACTTGCTCGACACCGTTGCGACGATTTCGGCGTATTTCACCTTCTGCACGCGCGACACGGCGTACACCATCGGGATCGTCGCCTGGCCACCGCAAGTGACCATGTTGACGTTCATCTCGCGCTTGCCGGCGTGCTGCTTGAGATTGATCGGCGGCACGCAATACGGGCCGATCGCCGCCGGCGTCAGATCGATCATCATCACGCCGAGCGCGTTGAGCTTGTCCGAGTTGGCCTTGTGCACATAGGCGCTGGTCGCATCGAACGCGATCTGCACGCCGTCAGCCTTGACGTGCTCCAGCATGCCGTCGACACCCTGGTCGGTGGTCTTCAGGCCGTGTTCGCGTGCACGCGCCAGACCTTCCGAGGTCGGATCGATCCCGATCATCCAGACCGGCTCCAATACCTGCGAACGCTTCAGCTTGTAGAGCAGATCGGTGCCGATGTTGCCGGGGCCGATGATCGCGCATTTGATCTTGGACATCTGAATTAAGCCTCGAAGCCGATGGACGCTTCGCCGATGCCGGCCAGCGTCATGTGGAAGCGATCGCCCGGCAGCGCCGGCAGCAGCGGCGCCAGCGAACCGGACAGGATGATTTCGCCTTTGAGAAACGGGATGCCATAACGACCGAGCGTATTGGCGAGCCAGGCGACGGCGGTGGCCGGATGGCCCTGCACCGCCGAACCGAGACCGGACGCGACATGCGTACCGTTCTTGCTGATGTCCATCTTCACCGTGGCGAGATCGAGCGCATGCGGCTTGACGCGTGCATCGCCACAGACGAACACCCCGCACGACGCGTTGTCGGCGACAGTGTCCTGAATCTTGATCTTCCAGTCGTCGATGCGCGAGTCGACGATCTCGAAACACGGCAACACGTAATCGGTGGCGTCGAGCACCTGATCTTCGGTCACGCCCGGACCTTTCAAGTCCTTCTTCAGCACGAACGCGATCTCGCCTTCGGCACGTGGCTGGATCAGGCCGCTGCCGGCAATGCTGATCACGTCGCCGTTTTTCACGCGCATGCGATCGGTCAGAAAACCGAAGTCCGGTTGATGCACGCCGAGCATGTCCTGCACGGGCTTGGATGTGACGCCGATCTTCTTGCCGATCAGCGCTTCGCCGCTGGCCGTGCGGCGGTGCAGGAAATGCAGCGAGATGTTGTATGCGTCATCGATGTCGATACCCGCAACGCGCTCGGTCAGCGGCGCGAGCGTGCGCCGGGCGCGCAGCGCGTCGAAAAGCTCATCACCGAGCGCAACGATCCGGGTCTGTGGAAGTGCCATCGCCTCAGTCGTTCCTCAGAAAATCGACCACGGACCGATTGAACATCTCGCGATGCTCGACCATCACCCAGTGACCGCAGTTCGGTACCGTGACCATGCGCAGGTTCGGCATGCCCTTGGCGAGCTTCAGGATGCCGGTCTCCGGCATCATCTTCTCGTTGATGCCCCAGAATCCAAGCGATGGACATTTGATCTCGGACAGACGCGCGG
>DATCXY010000170.1:0-8165 GCA_036570585.1 Solimonas sp.
TGCGCACAGCGCCGAGTTCAAGCGCGAGGTGCTCAATCCGGCGGATGGCGTCTATGTCGCGGTCGGCTACGGCATCGCCAATTCGATCCTGGTGGTCGGCGACAGCGGCGTGATCGTCGTCGACACGACCGAGACTGCCGAATCGGCGCGCGAGGTGCTCGCGGCGTTCCGCAAGATCACCGACAAGCCGGTCGCGGCGATCGTCTACACGCATTCGCATCCGGACCACATCGGCGGCGCGGCGGTGTTCGCCGAAGACCGCGACGTGCCGGTATACGCGCAGCGCAAGCTGGTCGCGAACATGCAGCGCACGTCGATCGAATTGCAGACCGCGATCACGCGCCGCTCGCAGCGCATGTACGGCATGCCGCTGCCGGCCGATCAGGTCATCAACGTCGGCATCGGTCCGTTCGTCGACATGCACGACGGCAGCACCGTCGATACCTTGCCGCCGACGCGCGTGTTCGACGACACGCTCGAAGACACCGTCGCCGGCATCCATTTCAAGCTCGTGCACGCGCCGGGCGAAACCGACGACCAACTGTTCATGTGGCTGCCGGAGCGGCATGTCGTGTTGTCCGGCGACAATTTCTACCGCTCGTTTCCGAACCTCTACACGATCCGCGGCACCAGCTATCGCGATCCGCGTGCGTGGGCCGATTCGATCGACAAGCTGCGCGCGCTGCACGCCGACGTGCTGGTGCCGAGCCACACGCGGCCGCTTTCCGGTGCCGCCGACATCGAGACGGCGTTGACCGATTACCGCGACGCGATCCGCTACGTCTACGACCAGACGATCCGCCAGATCAACCAGGGCCGCACGCCGGACGAGATCGCCGCGACGCTGAAGCTGCCGGCGCATCTGGCGGCGTCGCCGTACCTGCAGGCGTTCTACGGCAACGTGCCGTGGTCGGTGCGCGCGATCTACGGCGGTCTGCTCGGCTGGTACGACGGCGATCCGGCGACGCTGCAGCCGCTGGCGCCGGACGACACCGCGCGGCACATGGTCGCGCTGGCCGGCGGTATCGACGCGATCGCCAGGCAGGTGAACGACGCCGAAGCGCGCGGCGAGCACCAGTGGGTCTTGCAGCTGTCCGATTACGTGCTGCGCGTCGCGCCGGATCGCGCGGATGTCCGTGATGCGCGGATCAAGGCGCTGCGCGCGCTCGGCGCCGCCGACAGCAATCCGAACGCGCGGCACTGGTATCAGGTCAGTGCCGGCGAGCTGGCCGGCGATTACGAACTGCCGGCGCGCATCGTCAAACCAACGCCGGCGATGCTCGCGCGGATGCCGCTCGCGCGCTTTTTCGACGGCATGGCCGTCAACCTCGATCCGCAGGCGAGCGGCGATGCGGTGGTGAAGGTCGGCTTCGAGTTCAGCGATACGCCGGAGCGCTACACCTACATCGTCCGTCGCGGCGCGAGCGAGGTCGTGCCGGCGATTGCCGACGACGCCGACATCGTCGTCCGCGTGTCCGCGCAGACCTTCAAGGAAATGCTCGCGCAGCTGCGCAGCCCGGCGCTGACGATCGCCAAGGACATCACGGTCGTGAAAGGCAACAAGCTGGAATTCGTGCGCTTCATGCGCTGGTTCGTGCCGGACGCGGCGTGACGGGAAGAGGCTTTGGAAATCGCCGTTCGTGTCGAGCAGGCGCGGAGCGCCGCATCGAGACATCGCAGCGCCCCTCGTCGCGAACGGACCTGAAGCGAGGGGCTTGTCCCACCCTCCAGGCCCCTCGATACGGTCGCTGCGCGATCACTCGGGTCCCTCGATACACGAGGCTTCGGCCCCGCACTCGGGATGATCGGGGCAGCGGTTCGATCTTCCTCCAACCTACCGTTCATGCCGAGTGCCGCGCGCAGCGCGGTGTATCGAGGCACGCAGGCAGTCGATGCTCTCAGCGCTGGCGGATGACTTCGCCGCATTACGGCTCGCCATGACGAGGCGCGCGGTCCTCTGACTCCGCATCAACCGCACTGCGCATCGCCCATCGCCAGCGTTGCGCGCACCGGCAGATCGCGTGACGACGCGCCGACGGCGATCGCGTAGCAGCCCGGCGCAATCGCCCACGCGCCGGACGCCGTGTCCCAGTACGAGAACGATGACGCGTCGAGCGGCAGCGCAATGCGTGTGGCTTCGCCCGGTGCGAGGCTGACGCGGCGGAAGGCTTTGAGCTGACGCGGCGGCTGGACGATGTCCGGCGATGGTTGCGGCATGCCGACGTAGAGCTGGACGACCGCCGCGCCGGCACGCGTGCCGGTATTGCGCACGGTGACGCTGGCGCCGCTCGGCGAGACGTCGAGATCCGAATAGCCGAACGTCGTGTAGCTGAGGCCGAAGCCGAACGGGAATGCCGGCGCGATGTTCTTTGCGTCGTACCAGCGGTAGCCGAACAGCACGCCTTCGCGGAAATGCACGTTCTGCAGCAGGTCGGCGGGGTACTGGTCGGCACGGCCGGCGGTCGGCAGATCGTCGGCGCGGTCGGGGAACGTGACCGGCAGATGGCCGGACGGATTGACGTCGCCGAACAGCACGCGCGCGATCGCGTTGCCGCCCTGCTGGCCGGGGAACCACGCTTCGAGAATCGCCTTGACGCGGTTGCGCCACGGCATCAGCACCGGCGCGCCGGTCTGCAGGATGACCACGGTATCCGGATTGGCGGTCGCGACCGCTTCGATCAGGCGATCCTGCGTGCCGGTGCAGTCGAGCGACATGCAGAGCTGATCGGCGCCTTCGATCTGCTTGTTCGCGACGAACACGAGCGCGATGTCCGCGTCGGCGGCAAGGGCCGCGGCGCGCGCTGCGTTGCCGCCGTCGTCGTGAACGACGGACAGGTCGTCGCCGGCGCGCGCGACGATGCCCTGCAACGGCGTGACCGCCGCATACGGATCGACTTGCGACGAGCCGCCGCCGAATTGATAGACGTCGGCCGCCGGACCGATGACGGCGATGCGTTTCACGCGGCCGGTATCGAGCGGCAGCGCGTCGCCGTCATTCTGCAGCAGCGTGAGCGCCTGCTCCTCGATCGCTTGGGCGGTGTCGGCGTGCGCGGGCTTGTCGATCCGTGCGTCGTCGTCCGTATACGCGGCACGGTCGAAAACGCCGAACGCGAACCAGGTGCGCAGCATGTTGCGGACGTGATCATCGAGCGTTGCGGCGCTGTCCGGCGTCGCGGCGAGCACGGCATTGAGCTCGAACGGCCGATACGCGAGCGGCGGCCACGGTTCGAAGTCAAGCCCGCCGTTGAACGACGCGGCGGCATTGTGTGCCGCCAGGTAATCGGCGAGCACGTAGCCGCGGAAGCCCCAGTCGTCGCGCAATACGTCGCGCAGCAGGAACGAATTTTCGCAGGCGTAGGTGCCGTTGATGCGCGGATACGAGCACATGATGGTGCCGACGTTCGCTTCCTGGACCGCGGCCTTCGCAGCCGGCAGATGGATCTCGCGCTGCGTGCGTTCGTCGACGATGACGTTGACCAGTACGCGCGCGCCGAGCAGGCCGGTGAGTGGCGGCAAGCCGACCTGTCCTTCCTGCGTGTAATCGGCGTAATGCTTGAAATCGGCGATCACGCCCTGCTGCTGCACGCCGCGGATGTAATGCACCGCCATGCGCGAGGCGAGCCAGGGATCTTCGCCGTAGCCTTCGAAGCCGCGGCCGGCGACCGGCACGCGCAGCAGGTCGGCGGCCGGACCGAACAGCACGTCGTTGCCCTTGTGCTTCGCCTCATCGCCGACCAGCGCGCCGTAGCGTTGCGCCGCGTCGGTATTCCAGGTCGCCGCCAGCGCGATACCGGCCGGCATCGCCGTCGCCTTGCCTTGGCGGATGCCGAGCGGACCGTCGGTGTAGTGGATGAGCGGGATGTCGAGCCGCGCGATGCCGGCGCCGACACCGGTATGGCCGGCGGCGGGATGGTTGTTGCCGCCCATCAGCGCGACCTTCTCGTCCCGCGTCATCGCTGCCAGCAGCAACTCGGTACGCGCATCCACCGACAGGCCGGTATCGCACCAGGGATGCTCGCCGCAGCGCGACGGTCCGCTGCTCGACGGTGGCGTACCGTCGTCCGGCACCGAACTCTGGCCGCAGGCGAGCAAGGCGCCGGCCAAGGCCAACATGCCGGCACTGACCACGCTGCGCCGCTGCATGTGCCGGCTCATTTTCTCTGCGCTCGGGATGGGGACTGGCATGGCGATCGTTGGCCGCTGACGAGAAGCGCGATCGATCATAGGAGCGGCACCATTGCCGGAACAGGTCCCAAACCCGCCAGCGACAGTGACCAAGCCGGCCAGTGCTCGTCGCCTGACTGGTCTTGTGACACGATGCGGCGCATCGGAATCCGGATTGGCAGGTCGTGACATGGCGAAGCCCGTCAACAAGTCCGCGCAGGCGTGGGTGTCCGCCCGTCACCTGCAGCATGTCGTCATCCACGGCGAGGCGATCGGACTGCGGATGGACGAGTTGCTCAGCGTCGGCGGTCTCGACAAGGGCCGGCTCGCCGATCCCGACGGCGCGGTGCCGATCGCCGCGTTCGACGCCATGCTCGAAGCGGTCGCCGACCGCTATCGCGATCCGCTGATGGGCCTGCATCTCGCCGGCGCGATCCAGCCGGCGACATTCGGTGCGATCGGCTATCTGATGCAGACCTGTACGAGCTTCGTCGACGTGTTCAAGGTGGCGACCCGCTACAACGGTCTGCTCAGCAACATCGGCAAGACTTCGCTGCGACACCGGCCGGGCGCCGTGCAGGTCTGCTGGGAATGCACCGCCGGCAGCGACGCGCTACGCCGTCAGGCCACCGAATACGTGATCGGCGCGTTCGTCGTGATGGCGCGCCTGCTGCTGCCGGGAAAGCCGGAGCTGATCCGCTCGGTTCATTTCGTCCACGCGAAACCGGATATCGCGGAACAGGTGCGCGAGTACTTCGACTTCTTTCAGTGTCCGGTCTATTTCGAACAGGAAGCCTCGTGCTTCGTCGTCGCCAACGAGGTGCTGCGCGAAAAGCTGCATCACGGCGACGCGTTCCTCAAGGACATTCTCGATCTTCACGCGCGCAAGCTGTTGCAGCAGCAAAGAACGGTTTCGCTTCCGGACGAAGTCCGGCACCTGATCCGCTCGATGATCGCCAGCGGCTCGCCGTCGATGGCGGCCGTCGCCGCGCAGCTCGGCATGAGTCACCGCAGTCTGCACCGCCGGCTGAACGACAGCGGCTGCAGCTATCGCGACCTGCTCGAAGACATCCGTCTCGAACTCGCGCATCGATATCTGATCGAAACGCAGGATCCGGTCAGCCACGCCGCCGGCGTGCTCGGCTTTCATTCGCATCAGGCGTTCATGCGCTGGTTCAAGCAGCGCAGCGGCAAGACGCCGGGCATGTTCCGCAGCGAATGCGTCGCGCGCGGTGCGGTGCCGCGCGCGCATTGAAAAGCGGCCAGTTGATCTGCGCTGCACGATGGCGTTTGTGCGCCGCCCGGCGCTGGTAAATCAAGCCCAGTCGCACGGTTGACGCAGCGTTGTCACGCGCGGGCGGTGCAATCTACGGGCCTTGACTTGATTCGGGGGAATCAACGTGCCGCCGCTAGACCGACGCCGCTTTCTGCAATCCAGTGCTGCTGCCTTGACGCTACCGTTCCTGCCGGGCTGCGGCAGCAGCGGCGAGGTGGGCGATGACACCGCGGTGCAGACCGCGGTGCTGCCGGCCAATCCGGCCGACAGCGGCATCGAGCACATCGTCGTCGTGACGATGGAGAACCGCTCGTTCGATCACATGCTCGGCTGGGTGCCCGGTGCGAACGGCCGGCAAGCCGGGCTCAGATTTCCGGATCGCGATGGCGTGATGCAGGCGACGCATCGCCTGACGCCAGACTGGCAGGGCTGTGGCATGGAAGATCCGCCGCACGGTTATGACAGCGGCCGGCTGTGCGTGAATGGCGGTGCGATGGACGGCTTCCTGCACGACGAGGCGTCCGGCGATCTGTTTCCGATCGGCTATTACGAAGCCGACGACGTTCCGTTCTACAAGGGCGTCGCCGCCGAATACACGGTCTGCGACCGCTATCACAGCGGCATCCTCGCGTCGACGCAGGCGAACCGCATGTACGTGCACTGCGGCCAGACCGATCGCAGCAACAATGCCGGCGGCCTGCTCGGCGTGATCCCGGCGACGTCGACGCTGCCGACGGTCTGGGACAAGGCGGCAAACGCCGGCGTCAGCGCGCGCTACTACTTCAACAACCTGCCGTACACGGCGATCTGGGGCGCGAAATATCTCGGCATCTCGCAGCCGGTCGCTGCGTTTCATCTCGAAGCGGCGGCCGGCCTGCTGCCGGCGATCAGCTACGTCGATCCATTCTTTTACGAAGCCGGCCTCGACGCGCTGTGCAACGACGACCATCCGTTCGCCGATGTGCGCAACGGTCAGGCTTTCGTCAATTCGATCTACGACAGTCTGCGCAAGTCACCGAGCTGGGACAAGACGCTGCTGGTCATCAACTACGACGAGTGGGGTGGCTTCTTCGATCACGTCGTGCCGCCATTCATGCCGATCTCGGATGAAGAGCGCGACGAGACCGGCAACGACGGCCAGCTCGGCATCCGCGTGCCATGCCTGCTGATCGGCCCGCGTGCACGGCGCGGTTACGTGGCCAGGCAGCTGTTCGAGCCGAACTCGATCCTCAAGTTCATGGAATGGCGCTGGGGCCTGGAGCCGCTCGGCGTGCGTGCCGCGACCACCAACAACCTTGCGTATGCACTGGACTTTGAAAATCCGCCGCGCAGCGATGCGCCGATGGCATTCGACGTCCCCGGCAATCTCGGTCAGACCGTCGCGTGTGGGCTGCAGAGCGTGATGACCAGGAGCATGGACGCGCACGCCGAGGAAGTGCGCGCGTTGCAGGCCAAGGCGAGGGCGGCGGGGTTTCGCTGGTAGTGGTGTCCGACGGTGCGGGCTGTCGGAAAATCATTTGCAGGAACGCGCCATGCGCGTCGTCTGGCGGTGGTTGCGCGTGCCTCGATACACGCGACACGTTCGTGTCGCGCACTCGGCATGAACGGTGGGCGCTATCCGTTCGCCCCGAGCGACATGCAGCGATCGTATCGAGGGACCTGTCCCGAGTGATCGTGCAGCGATCGTATCGAGGGGCCTGTCCCGAGTGATCGTGCAGCGATCGTATCGAGGGATGATTCGCGAACGATGATCAACGCTGGCCGCGCGGCCGCAGCACGGTCCACTCGGTCGCTTCCTTCGACGCTTGATAGATGTTCTTGCCGTCCGCCGACAGATACAGGTTGTTCCAGTACGCGGTCGTCATCGGCTTCGGATCGGCCGGTGATTTTTGGTCGAGCAGCGCCGCGCAGTCGTCGAGCGTCGCGGTCGGCGTTTCGCTCCATGCGTCACCGATCTTGACCTGGCAGTTCGGTAGCGGCGCGCCCAGATCGTCCAGCGTGGTTTTCGGCTCGTACGCCTCGGACGACAGCGTGCTGGACTTGAATGTCTGCTCGCCGGGGCCGGCCTGGGCGCGCTGCGGGGCATCGGCGGCTTGTGCGATCTGCGCGGTGGCCAGCAGGCCGACGGCACAGGCCAAGGCAAGAAGCGTATTGCGGATCATGATGGCTCCGTTTGGTGAACCTGCGTGCATCTTAAATGCAGTCGCAGTGGTGCGGCGGCTGGGTGGATCAGTGGCGGTCGTGGCGGGGCTGGCGGTGAGCGTGCGCTGGTCCTGGGTTCAGTCGGCCAGGGTCGTGCGCAGCCGGGTCCAGGCAGAGCCGTTGCTCGACTGATAGATCGCGGTGCTGCTGGCGGACAGATGGACACCCGGCCAATACGCGTGGCGCAGGCCATGCTCGTCATAAGCTTGGTCGCCGCCGGCCAGCGCGGCGGCGCATTGTTCGAGCGTCAGATCCGATGCGGACTGCCAGTGCTCGCCGTGGCCAATGTTGCAGATGCCGCGCGTCACGTCGGCCACGGCGTTGCCGACGGTTGAAGTCGCCTGCATGCCTGCGACATCGACCCGGGAATCGCTGGCGGCGTCGTGGTGCGTCGATGTCGGCGGTACGGCAGGTGGAGCCGGTTGCGGGGGCGTTTGCGGGATCTGCACCGGCGCTGTCGCTGGTACGGCAGGTGGCGGCGGCACCGGCGTGCCGGGCGGCTGCACGACGGGGGCCGTTGGCG
>DATCXY010000171.1:0-2800 GCA_036570585.1 Solimonas sp.
ACAGAGGACGATGGCGGCTGCGGGACGGCACTCATGCGGCAGCCTCCTGCGCGCGTTCCTGCGCTTCGGCCAGCGCCGCCGTCTCGTCCAGCCGCTGCGTGTCGGGCTGGATCTCCTCGTAGACTTCGCGCACGAGGCTGCGCCCGCGCAGCAGGTGGCGGCCGAGCTGTTCGATGAACTGCTCGAAGCGCGCCTTGCCCTGTGCCTTCGCGGCTTCCTGATGGGCCTCGGGCAGCGGTGTGCTGACGGTCAGGTAGTAGCGCACGAACAGCGCCAGCGTTTCGATCTGGATGTTCTGGTCGCGCTCCAGCTTCTCGAACTGGCGCGACAGGCGATCCAGCCGCTTGGCCATCGCCGCTTCGCGCTGGTCGGCCGCATCCGGCGACAGCCAGGACGCGAGTGCGGCCGCGACGATGCTGGATTTCGAGACGCCTTTCTTCGCGGCCAGCTCGTCCAGGCGCTTCGCATGGTCGCGCTCGATGAACAGGTTCAGGCGATGGCGGGAATGAAGATGGCTCATAGCTGGATTCCGTCGTCGGGGTTGAGGGCGGCCAGCCGAGCCGCGCGCTGCAAGCGCGGGTCGAGCTGGGACGGCAGGGGAAGCGGCAGATCGTCGTCGTCATCGAGCAGCGCCAGATCGCTGGCCGCGTGCTCGGATTCAGAGCTGTAGGCGACGACTTCGGACAGCTCGGGCTGTTGGCGCGGGCCGCCTTCGTTGGCGTCTCCCAAGTCCGAAGCCACAGCGGGCACGGCAGGCATGGCGGGAATCGCCAAGGCGCTCCAGTCATCGGGCCGCGCGGCCGGGGCATCGGCGTAGCGGCCCTGCGCCAGCGTGGGTGCTGGCAACACGCGGCGCTTGAAGTTGGCGTCCGCGTAGTAGCGCAGCTTCTTCGCCTTGATCGGCGGATGGCCGGAGACCATCACCACGGCGTCGTCGGGTGGGAGCTGCATCACCTCGCCGGGCGTGAGCAGCGGGCGCGCCGTTTCCTGCCGCGACACCATCAGGTGCCCGAGCCAGGGCGCGAGCCGATGGCCCGCGTAGTTGCGCTGCGCGCGCAGCTCGGTGGCGGTGCCCAGCGTTTCGGAAATGCGCTTGGCCGTGCGTTCGTCGTTGGTGGCGAAGGTCACGCGCACATGGCAGTTGTCCAGAATCGAATGGTTCTGGCCGTAGGCTTTGTCGATCTGGTTGAGCGACTGCGAAATCAGGAAGGCGCGCAGCCCGTAGCCGGCCATGAAGGCGAGCGCGGATTCAAAGAAGTCGAGCCGGCCGAGTGCGGGGAACTCGTCGAGCATCAGCAGCAGCTTGTGCTTGCGCTCCACGCCGTCGCTGCCATCGAGCGATTCAGTGAGGCGCCGTCCGATCTGGTTGAGGATCAGACGAATGAGCGGCTTGGTGCGGCTGATGTCCGACGGCGGTACCACGAGGTACAGCGATACAGGATGCTGCGCGGAAATCAGGTCCGCGATGCGCCAGTCGCAGCGCGACGTGACTTCGGCCACCGTGGGGTCGCGGTACAGGCCAAGGAAACTCATCGCGGTGGACAGCACGCCGGACCGCTCGTTGTCCGACTTGTTGAGCACTTCGCGCGCAGCAGACGCGACGACGGGATGCGGTGCATCGCCGAGGTGCTTCGTCGTCATCATCCGATGCAGCGTCACCTCGAACGGACACGCGGGATCGGACAGGAAGTTGGCGACGCCGCGCAGCGTCTTGTCCTCGCTGGCGTAGAGCACATGCAGGATCGCGCCGACCAGCAGCGCGTGCGAAGTCTTCTCCCAGTGGTTGCGCCGCTCCAGCGCGCCTTCGGGATCGACCAGAATGTCCGCGATGTTCTGCACGTCGCGCACTTCATGCGCACCGCGCCGTACTTCCAGCAGCGGGTTGTAGGCGGCGGACTTCGCATCGGTAGGGTTGAATAGCAGGCAGTGCGAGAAGCGCGAGCGCCAGCCGGCGGTGATAGCCCAGTTCTCGCCCTTGATGTCGTGGATCACGGCGGACGCGGGCCACGACAGCAGCGTGGGCACCACCAGGCCGACGCCCTTGCCCGAGCGCGTGGGCGCGAAGGTCAGGACGTGTTCTGGGCCTTCGTGTCGCAGGTACTGGCGGCCATGCAGGCCGAGGAAGACTCCGGATGGCTGGGTCAGCCCGGCTTTGCAGATTTCCGCGGCATCGGCCCAGCGGGCCGAGCCGTAGGTCGTGACCAGACGAGATTGGCGCGAGCGCCAGATGGACATGCCTATGGCGACCACCACGGCCACCAAGCCGCTTCCGCCCGCGATGGCGCCACCAATGTCAAAGACGTGCGACGCATAGGCGTCGAAAAGGAACCACCACTCGAACAGCTTCCACGGGTGGTAGATCGGCGTGCCAAGGAAATCGAACCACGGCGAGCCAAGACGTATCTGATAACCAAGGGTCGCAGCTGTCCATTGTGTGGCGCTCCACACTCCGGCGATCACGATGCTGAATACCACGGCAATCTGACCGAACAACACGTTCGTCCCTTGCATGTCCCGGCCTCCGATTTCCCCTGCGCGCACTGCGTTCAACGTGCCGCTGGTGTCAGGATCGGTGCCGGGTCAGTGCCGGTCAAAGACCGTTATCGGGAGAAAGGTCGAACAAAAAGCAAGAACTCGCGCAGGGGCGTAGGCAGAAAAAAAGCCGCAAGCGATGGCGCATTGCGGCGTGTTTGACAGAAATTAAATGATTCGTGGCGAACTGCCTACAATCAAAATTGGGGCGGATTCTCCAGTGATGTATACGGCACCTTGCCGTCGCCATAGAAGCGCTTGCGCGTTG
>DATCXY010000172.1:0-2719 GCA_036570585.1 Solimonas sp.
GTGCAGGACACGTGCACGCATGGAAACTGGGCGCTATCGGATGGCTATCTGGACGGTGGCGTCGTCAAATGCACGCTGCATTTCGGCAAGTTCTGCGTTCGAACCGGAAAGGTGAAGGCGCTGCCAGCCTGCAAGCCGATCAAGGTGTTTCCCATCAAAGTGGAAGGCGGCGACGTGCATGTCGATCTTGACGCCGGCGAGGTGAAGTGATGGCGACGCATGTGGCGATCATCGGCAATGGTGTGGCGGGCTTTACGACCGCGCAAGCCCTGCGTGCTGAAGGCTTTGAGGGGCGGATCACGCTGATCGGGAACGAACCGCATCTGCCCTATGACCGACCGTCTCTGTCCAAGGCCGTGCTCGGCGGCAGTCTTGAGCATCCGCCCGTATTGGCGGAAGCCGACTGGTACGGCGAGGCGCGCATCGACATGCTGTCCGGCCGAAGTGTCACCAACCTGAACGTGGACGCTCGAACGATCAGCCTAGACGATGGAAGCACGTTCGCTGCAGACGCCATAGTCATCGCCACGGGCAGCCGGGCACGAACGCTTGCGTTGCCTGGCAGCCAACTGACCGGCGTTGTCACGCTTCGCACCTACGACGACGTGCGGGCGCTGTGCCGTGGCTGGACGCCTGCAACGCGACTGGTGATCGCAGGCGGCGGATTGATCGGCTGCGAAGTCGCGACGACGGCGCGCAAGCTCGGCCTGGCGGTGACGATTCTGGAATCCGCCGACGAACTGCTGGTGCGTGTGCTGGGCCGGCGCATCGGCGCCTGGCTGCGCGGCCTGTTGACGGAACTCGGCGTACGGGTCGAGCTGGGAACAGGCGTGGCCGGCTTCTCTGGCGACGACCGGCTCGAAGAGGTACTGGCCAGCGATGGACGCCGCTTCGCCGCCGACAACGCGCTTGTCTGCATCGGCGCCGAGCCCGAGGATCAACTCGCGCGTCAGGCGTGCCTGTCCTGCGACCGGGGCGTCATTGTCGATGACCACGGCGCGACGCATGCCGAAGGGGTATTCGCAGTCGGCGATGCGGCCAGTTGGCCGCTGCGCGATGGCGGCAGGCGTTCGCTCGAAACCTACATGAACGCGCAGCGCCAGGCCGCCGCGGTGGCAGCGGCCATTCTGGGAAAGCATGGATCGGCGCCGCAGGTGCCCGTGTCCTGGACGGAGATCGCCGGGCATCGGATGCAGATGGCGGGCGATATCGAAGGGCCGGGCGAATTCGTCTTGCGCGGCACGCTGGGGGATGGCGCGGCGCTGCTGTTCCGGCTGCGGGACGGAAGGATTCAGGCCGTCGTCGCGGTCGACGCGCCGCGTGACTTCGCGATGGCGGCCCGATTGGTGGAAGCGCGTGCAGCCATCGAGCCGGCGCGGCTGGCAGATTTTTCAAACAGCATGCGCGATCTCGTGCGTGCACAACAAGGAGACTCAGCATGAAACTCAAAGGTGAAGTGGCATTGGTGACGGGCGGAGGCGCCGGACTGGGGCGAGCGATCGTCGATCGCTATGTCGCAGAGGGCGCCCGCGTCGCGGTGCTGGACAAGTCGGCAGCAGGCCTGGAGGAAATCAGGAAGCGCCACGGCGATGCCGTGGTCGGCATCGAGGGCGATGTTCGGTCGCTCGACAGCCATCGTGAAGCCGTGGCGCGCTGCGTCGAGACCTTCGGAAAGCTCGATTGCCTGATCGGCAACGCCGGCGTTTGGGACTACTCGACCCAACTGGCGGACATTCCCGACAACGGCATCTCGGAAGCCTTCGACGAAATGTTCGCGATCATCGTCAAAGGCTACATCCTGGCCGCCAAGGCCGCGTTGCCCGCGCTGTACAAGAGCAAAGGCAGCGCGATCTTCACCGTGTCGAACGCTGGCTTCTACCCTGGTGGCGGAGGCGTTCTCTACACCGCGGGCAAGCATGCCGTGATCGGCTTGGTCAAGCAGCTCGCGCATGAATGGGGGCCTCGCATCCGTGTCAACGGCATCGCCCCTGGAGGGATCCTCGGCAGCGACATACGCGGGCTCAAGACGCTGGGTCTGCAAGACCAAACCATTGCGACGATGCCACTGGCCGACATGCTGGGTCCTGTCCTTCCGACCGGGCGGGTGGCCACCGCCGAGGAATACGCCGGAGCCTACGTGTTCTTCGCCACGCGCGCGGATACCGTCCCGCTCACCGGCAGCGTGCTGAACATCGACGGCGGCATGGGCGTGCGCGGCTTGTTCGAAGCCAGTCTCGGTGCACAGCTCGACAAGCATTTCGCTTGAAGGAGAGACAACATGAGCATTCAAAGGCTTGGCTATATGGGCTTCGAAGTCGCGGATGTGCCGGCATGGCGCTCCTTCGTTACCAGCAAGCTGGGGGCGATGGAAGCCTCCGCCAACGAGGCGGAGGCCACGTTCCGGATCGACTCGCGCACCTGGCGGCTATCGGTCAGCAAGGGCACTGCGGACGACTACCTGTTTGCCGGCTACGAGGTGGACAGCGAGAAAGGACTGCAAGAAGTCAAGGAAAGCCTGGAGGCCCACGGCGTTGCTGTCAAGGTCGAAGGTCGGGAACTGGCCGCCAAGCGCGGTGTGCTTGGGCTTATTTCCTGTAGCGACCCGTTCGGCAACCGCGTCGAGGTCTACTACGGCGGCACCGAGCTGTTCGAGCGGCCGTTCGCTTCACCCACCGGCGTCACGGGATTCCAGACCGGCGACCAGGGTATCGGTCACTAT
>DATCXY010000173.1:0-11035 GCA_036570585.1 Solimonas sp.
CGAGTGCGTTCTTGGCCGCGTCGAGCGCGGATTTCGAGCTGGCACCGACCGCCTGCAGCGCCTTGATCCGCTTGTAGTCGGACTGCCGGAACGTCAGATCGGCTTGCGTGGAGCGCAAGGCGGCCTGTTTTTGCGCGTACGTCGCTTTCAATGCTTCGACCTGCGCACGCGCCTGCAGCAGCGCGGCCTCGGCTTCGTGAACCGCGACTTCGTACGGTGCCGGATCGATGCGGAACAGCACGTCGCCCGCTTTCACGTGCTGGTTTTCCTCGACATAGATCCGGTCGACCTTGCCGTCGACGTCGGCGCTGACATTGACCATGTTCGCCTTCACATAGGCGTTGTCGGTCGAGACATAACGGCCACCAAAAACATAGACGTACAGCACGACGCCGATCGCGACGGCAAAGCCGGCGATGAACAGGATGCGGCGCACGCGTTGTCGCGTCGGAGACACGGGGATTTCGATTTCTTCAGACATGGATCATCCACGGTCGGCGGCACAGTCACCGCCGGCAAGATTCAGCTTCATGCGACAGAGCAGTGCATCGAGTTGATCGCGCTCGGCTTTCGACAGGCCGCTCAGTGCGTGCTCGCGCGCCTGCGCAGCGATCTTCCAGACTTCCGAAAGAATCGGATCGGCCTGATCGGTCAGGAACAGGCGGAACGCGCGGCGATCATCCTCGTGAACTTCACGTTTGACCCAGCCGGCGCGCTGCAAGCGATCTATCAGCTGCGTGACCGTGACGGGATGGACTTCGAGCTTTTCGGCGAGCACGACCTGCGAAATGCCCGGGTGCTTGGCGAGGCTGGCGAGCGCGCTGACCTGTGCCTGCGTCAGTTTCAGGTGCTCGGCGCGACGGCGGAAGTCGGCGCGCAGCATGCGGCCTACATCCATCAAGAGTGAACTGGTTGTCGTCGGGGGAGGAGGGGCTTTCATTCGATTAGTATACTTATTATTAGTAAGCATATAAACCCCATGACGGACTCAGGGCAGGCGCACGCCTTCGTCCTTCTTCACGGCTTCGAGCACCAGGCTGGAGCGCACGTCCTTGACGCCAGGCAGGCCGATCAGCACCTTCATCGAGAACTCGGCGAAGGCCCGCAGATCCGCGACCGCGACGTGCAACAGGTAGTCGAGATCGCCGGTCATCACATAGCACGCGCGCACCTGCGGCAGTTTTTGCACAGCGTCCTGGAAGGCCAGCGCCGTGTCCGTCGACTGACGCTCGATGCTGACGCGCACGAACGCATCGACCTGCTGTCCGAGCGCGACGGGGTCGAGCAGTGCCGCGTAACCTGCGATCACGCCGCTGTCCTCAAGCTTCTTGACGCGCCGCTGACAGGCTGTCGCCGACAGTGCGATGCGATTGGCGAGTTCGACGATCGGCAGGCGACCATCCTTCTGCAACTCACGCAGGATGCGCAGATCGGTCCGGTCAACTTCGATCGTCATGAAATCACCACAAAATATGAAATCCGTGGTGATTATCGGCGATATCACCATTACAGCCGGCAAAGAATGCCACCATTCTCCGCGCGGGACGGCGTAAATTGTCTCAAAGGCTTTCGGGCTGAGGAGATTCCATGTACGGCGCACACAGTGACAAGCCGCTGCGCGGCGATTACAGCCGGGCGAAAGCCGACTTCAGTGTCGAGCAGCGCGATCACATCTACAGCGACGAGGATCACGCGCTGTGGCGTCGGCTCTATGCGCGGCAGGCGCAACTCCTGCAATCGTATGCGTGCCGCGAGTTTCGTGACGGGCTGACGCTGATGGACGCCGCCGACGGCGTGCCGGATCTGGATGCCGTCAACGCGCGTCTTGAGCCTGTCAGTGGCTGGCGTCTGATCGCCGTGCCCGGGTTCATTCCGGACGAGCAATTCTTCCGCCATCTCGCCGCGCGCCGCTTTCCGGTCACGGTCTGGCTGCGTGAGCCGGAGGAGTTTGACTATTTGGTCGAGCCGGACATTTTTCACGACTTCTTCGGCCACGTGCCGATGTTCTTCGATCCGCGCTTTGCCGATTATGCGCAGCGCTACGGCGAACAGGCGCTACGTCTGCTCGAATGCGGCGCGCTGCCGCTGCTCGCACGCTTGTACTGGTATACGGTCGAATTTGGCCTGATCGACGGCGATGAAGGTTTGCGCGTCTATGGCGCCGGCATCCTGTCATCCGGCGGCGAGACGCCGTATGCAATCGAAAGCGTCGAGCCGGCGCGGCCGCGTTTCGATCTGGCGCGCTGCATGCGCACCGAATACCGCATCGACAGCTTCCAGAAGACCTATTTCGTGGTGCGCTCGCTCGATGAGCTGGCGGAGCTGATGACACGCGACTTGTCGGCATTGGTCGACGATCTGCGGGTGCAGCCGACGCTCGCGGCCGGCCGGCTGTATGCCGGCGACGAAGCCGTGCCGCCGCGTGGCGGGCAACTCGCGGCCTGACGGGCGAATTCGTCGCTTTCGCGTACGCGCGGAAAGTTTAAAAGGACCTTGCAATGAACCATGACATCAAGCACAACCCGCTGGCGACCGACGGCTTCGAGTTCGTCGAGTTCACCGCGCCGAGCGCGGACGGCATCGCGCAGCTGCATGGCCTGTTCGAGATGATGGGGTTCACGGCGGTGGCCAGACACCGGCGCAAGGACGTCACGCTGTTTCGGCAGAACGACATCAATTTTCTCGTCAACGCGACTCCGTACACGCACTTCCAGCAGTTCGCACATGCGCACGGTCCGTCGGCCTGCGCGATGGGCTGGCGCGTGGCCGATGGCCCGGCAGCGCACGCCCACGCGCTGGCGCAGGGTGCAGTTGCATTCGATACCAAACCGGGATTGATGGAGCTGAATCTGCCGGCTGTCTACGGCATCGGCAATAGCGTGCTCTATCTTGTTGACCGCTACGGCGCCGAGCATTCGATCTACGATGTCGATTTCAAGTTCATTGATGGCGTCGAACCTCATCCGGAAGGCGTCGGGCTGACCGGCATCGACCACCTCACGCACAACGTCTCGCGCGGCAACATGCAGATCTGGGGCGGCTTCTACGAGCGCATCGCCAATTTCCGCGAGATCCGCTATTTCGACATCGAAGTCAAACAGACCGGGCTTGTCTCACGTGCGATGACCTCGCCGTGCGGAAAGATCCGCATCCCGATCAACGAGTCGTCGGACGACAAATCGCAGATCGAGGAATTCATCCGCGAATACCGCGGCGAAGGCATCCAGCACATCGCGTTGTCGACCAACGACATCTACGCAACCGTCGAGGCGCTGCGCGCGCGCGGCGTGAAGTTCATGGATACGCCGGAGACCTATTACGCGCGCGTCCATGCACGCGTGCCGGGACACGGTGAATCGCTCGCGCGGCTGCAAGCATTGAACATCCTGATCGATGGCGCGCCGGTCGAAGGTATCCTGCTGCAGATCTTCACCAGCACCGTGATCGGGCCGATCTTCTTCGAGATCATCCAGCGCAAGGGCAACGAAGGTTTCGGCGAAGGCAATTTCAAGGCGCTGTTCGAGAGCATCGAAGAAGACCAGATCCGCCGCGGCGTGCTGGTCGCATAAGGAATCGCGCATGGCCAAATGGATCTACCGCCCCGTCGTTGAAGGCAATGCGTCGCGGCAGGCGCATGCCGATCTGCCGGCCGGCCACGTCGAGCGCGAACTCGGCAAGGAAGGTTTCTTCGGCCCGGCGACGCATATGATTCATCCGCGTCCGCCGACCGGCTGGACGAGTTGGGAAGGACCGCTGCGGCCACGCGCGTTCGATCTCGCCAAGCTCCGCGGCGGCGCTTCACCATGGGACGCGCACACGATTGTGCACAACCCGCACGTGCGCATGCGCTGGTGGATTGCGGAACGGCCGATGGATGTTCTTGCGCGCAATGCCGACGGCGACGAACTGCTGTTCGTGCACGGCGGCACGGCCGAGCTGTACTGCGACTACGGCCACCTGACGATCAGTGCGGGCGACTATGTGATGCTGCCGCGCGGCACGATGTGGCGCGTTGAATGCGAGGCGCCGATCGCGCTGCTGCTGATCGAGGCGACCAACTCGCACTATCAGCTGCCGGACAAGGGCATGGTCGGCGAACACGCCATCTTTGATCCGGCAATGCTCGACTATCCGCGGCTCGATGATGCGTTCCGTGCGCAAGCGTTGCGACCCGGTGCATGGCGCGTGCAGATCAAGCGGCGCCAGCAGATTTCGACCGTGACCTATCCGTACAACCCGCTCGACGCAGTCGGCTGGCACGGCTCGCTGATGCCGGTGCGCATCAATGTCAAAGACATCCGGCCGCTGATGTCGCATCGCTACCATCTGCCGCCGAGCGCGCACACCACGTTCGTCGCGCAGCGTTTCGTCATCTGCACCTTCGTGCCGCGTCCGTTCGAGACTGATCCGGGCGCGATCAAAGTGCCGTTCTTCCACAACAACGACGACTTCGACGAAGTGATTTTCTATCACGCTGGGGATTTCTTTTCGCGTGACCACATCCATCCGGGCATGGTTACGCTGCATCCTTGCGGGTTCACGCATGGCCCGCATCCGAAAGCGCTGGGCAAGATGCTGACGCAGATTAAGCCGGCGACCGATGAATACGCGGTGATGATCGATGCGCGCGATGCGCTCGATGTCGGCGCAGCGGCGGAAGGCGTCGAATGGGTTGACTATCACCGCTCGTGGCGGTTGCCGGAGACGCAAGCATGAAACTCGCGACACGCAAGAACGGCACGCGCGACGGCGAACTGGTCGTGGTTTCGCGCGATCTGACGCGCTGCGTGACGGTGCCGCAGGTCGCGCACACACTGCAGGATGCGCTCGATCGCTGGTCGGAAGTGGCTGCCGGACTCGCAGAAATCAGCGACGCCATGAACCTCGGCGGCCTCGATGCCGAAGCGCAGGCCTTCGATCCGGCACGCTGCCATTCGCCGCTGCCGCGCGCCTATCAATGGGCGGACGGCTCGGCCTACGTCAATCATGTCGCGCTGGTACGCCAGGCGCGTGGCGCTGAAATGCCGGCGAGTTTCTGGACCGACCCGCTGATGTATCAGGGCGGCAGCGACAGCTTCCTCGATCCGTGCGGCGACATCATCGCCGTCAGCGAAGAACATGGCATCGACTTTGAAGCCGAGATCGCGGTCATCACGGACGATGTGCCAATGAATGTCACCGCCGATGCCGCGCGCAAGCACATTCGCCTGCTGATGCTGGTCAACGATGTTTCGCTGCGCAATCTGATTCCGGACGAACTGGCGAAAGGTTTCGGTTTCTTCCAGGCCAAACCGTCGTCGGCGTTCGCGCCGTGCGCGATCACGCCCGATGAACTCGGTGCCGCCTGGGACGGCGGCAAGGTTCATCTGCCGTTGCTGTCGTTCATCGATGGCCAGCCGTTCGGCAAACCAAACGCAGGCGTCGACATGACCTTCGATTTCGGCCGGCTGCTTGCGCACGCCGCGATGACACGGCCGCTCGCCGCCGGCTCCATCATCGGCTCTGGCACGGTCTCGAATCGTGATGCTGATGGCGGTCCGGGCCGGCCGATCGCGGACGGCGGGCTCGGCTATTCGTGCGTCGCCGAATTGCGTACGGTCGAGACGATCCGCGACGGCAAGCCGCAGACGCCGTTTCTGAGGTTCGGCAGTCAGGTCCGGATCGAGATGCGCGACGGCGAAGGGCAGTCGCTGTTCGGCGCCATCGAACAGGCCGTCAAATCCCCAAGCTAGACCCAACTCTGTTCCGGAGCTGTGCATGCTGACTCTGTATTCCTACTGGCGCTCATCGGCCAGCCATCGCGTCCGCATTGCCTTGAACCTGAAAGGTCTCGCGTACGAGGTCGTGCCCGTCCATCTCCTCCGGGACGGCGGCCAGCAATTTTCCGAAGCGTATCGTTCGCTCAACCCGCAGAGTCGCGTGCCGCTGCTGGTCGATGGTGAATTCCGGATCGCGCAGTCGTTGGCGATCATCGAGTATCTGGACGCGCTGCAGCCCGCACCGCGGCTGATTCCCGAAGCCCCGCGGCGGCGCGCTCAGGTTCAGGCGTTTGCGTTGGCAATAGCGGCCGATCTGCAGCCGCTGCAGAACACCGGCACCTTGAACTACCTGCGCGACACCGTTGGCGTTGATGATGCCGGGCGTGCGCTGTGGCTTCGCCATTTCCTGGAGCGCGGACTGGCGGCGCTCGAAACCGAGGCCGCGGCGCGACCGTCGACACCGTTCGTATTCGGTGATGCGCCGACCCTGGCCGACTGCGTGTTGGTGCCGCAGATGTTTTCCGCGCGGCGCTTCAATTGCGATATGGCGAGGTTCCCGCGACTGACGCAGATCACCGAGCATTGTGAGCGCCTGCCCGCGTTCCAGCGTGCGCATCCGGCGCTGCAGCCGGATGCCGAAAGTACACACTAAACAACGCGAGAAACGATCGGCATCGTGGGAGCGTTGCCGTCGCAGCGGTCCGGATGGGATCCGGCTTAACGCTCGGTCGGCAATACGGTTGGCCTGTCGCGGCCGCCACGCAGTTTTTTCAGCGCCTCGGCATGTGAGAGCCGCAATTCACGACGCAGTTGCGCTTCTTCATAACGGAAGCGATCGATCTCGGTTTCCGGCTGCAGCGGCGGCACCGGACAGGGATTGCCGTTCGCATCGACCGCGACAAAGGTCATGTACGCGGACAGGATGTGGCGTCGCGTCGCGCCGTCATAGCTGCGCGCATCGACTTTGACGCCGATCTCCATCGACGTGCGCCACGCGCGATTGACGGCTGCGTTGAAGATCAGCACGTCGCCGCGCCGCGCCGGCGCGATGAAATGCACAGCGTCGACACTGGCCGTGACGCAGACGCCACCAGCATGGCGATCCGCAACGACCGCGGCGAAGCGGTCCATCTGCGCCATGATCATGCCGCCGAATACGGTGTCGTTCGAATTCAGATCGTTCGGAAACACCATGTAGACCTGGTCACGAACCGCGGACACCGAGACCGCCTGCGCGACCAGTGATGGAGCTTTCGTCATGGTCAGGTGCTTGCCGGCGCGTCGTCGCCGTACAGCTTCATCGCCATCGCGCCATGCGTGGCCGCGGCACCCGCACGCAGCGCCGCGGTGATGAACGAGGTTTCGGCCAGTTCCGCGGCGCTGGCGCCGGCCCGCTTGGCGCCGCGTGCATGGGCTTCGATGCAATAAGGACATTGCGTCGTCAAGGCGACCGCGAGCGCCATCAATTCGCGGTACTTGTGTGGAATCGCACCGTCGGTGCGCGCGACGATCTTGTCGAGATTCAGCCATGCCTCGAACTCAACGGGCGCCAGTTCATGCATGCGCTTGAGCTGCTTCAGGTCGCCGGGGTCATGGTAATGGCTGTTCATCGAAGGCTCCGTGGTCGGAAATAAAGAGTATCAGGACGCTTTGCGGCGCGGCTTGCGTTGCGGTGCCGATTCGACACTCACGCTTCGGTCGACGCTCGGCGCCGGCGCCCGGGTATTCGACGGTGCCTCCAGTTCGGCGAGCCCCTGTTCGAACAGTTCCAGCAGGCGCTGCACGCGAGGCAGTGCGCGCGGACAGGCGATGATGCCGAATTCGAGTTTGTCGACATAGCTCGTCAGCGTGATGTTGAGCGCCAGCCCGCTGGTGATCACCGACACCGGATACATGCCGTCAAGGCGCGCGCCGTTCCAATGCAGCGTACGTTTCGGCCCCGGTACGTTGGAAATGATGACGTTGAACGATTGCCAGCGCGGCGCGATGCCGGTCGCGATGTTGATGCCGGCCGGCGCCATCACGGCCGCAACATAGTTGACCGTCGCAGTCGGGCCCATGCGCGCGCAGCGCATGCGGGCATCGTCGACCGAGCGCTGCACGCACGCGAGCCGTTCGAGGGGATCGGTGAGATCGGTCCCGAGATTGGCGAGAATCATCGCCACCTGATTGCCTTCGTCGGAATCATCGCGGCGCAGCGACAGCGGCACCATCGCGATCAGCGGTTTGGCCGGCAGTGCGTCGAGATCGAGCAGATACTGGCGCAGCGCCGAGCCGCACATCGCCAGCACGACGGTATTGACGGTGGTGCGATGCGCCTTGGCGATCATCTTGATGCGCGGCAGCGCGTATGACTGTGCGGCGAAGCGCCGGGCTGACGAAATACGCTGGTTGAGGATGCTGCGCGGCGCCTGGAACGCGGTGACGTGGTCGGGATTGTCGCGGCCCTCACGGATCGCGCGATACAGCTCGCGTGAGACGGCCGGCAGGCTGGCCGCCTGCGTGCGCAGGTTGGCCATCAACAATGCAGCGTTCGACAACGCACCCTGCGGCGCTTCGTCGGCCGCGGGCTTTCGTCGCGGGTTCAGCCATGGCGGTGGCGTGTCGGCATCGGCATCTTCGCTGAGCGCCTTGCGCAACATCCGCATCGCGGCGACGCCATCGACCATCGCATGATGGACCTTGGCGTAGATCGCGAAGCGACCATCCTCCAGACCTTCGATGACGTGAAATTCCCACAGCGGCCGCGCCCGATCGAGCGGCACCGCGTGCAACTCGGACACCAGCGACAGCAATTCGCGAATGCGCCCGGGCGGCGGTAGCGAATGATGATGAAGGTGTGCGCCCAGGTCGAAGCGCTCATCGTCGCGCCAGTACCAGCTGCCGAGCTTGCGGTGCAGACGCTGGTTGAACGGTGGTTTCGGCGCGGTCGCTTGATGCAGGCGCGCGACCTGTCTTGTCAGCCAGCCAGTCCTTGCGCCCTTGGGCGGGACCAGCAGCTCAAGCCCACCCACATGCATTGCCTGCGTGCGGCGCTCGAGCAGGAGGAACATCTGATCCAGCGGACTCAGCGGCTTCAGCGACATGAAATCTCCAGACCACGGTGTTCCGCCCCCGAGCGGTCACTTTAAGCGCAGCGCGAAGGTGAGGCAAAAACGGCCGCTGGGCGTGTGTGCATGCGCGTCGCGGCACGACGGTGGCTATGAGCGGGGCGTGTGCGATTCGGAAAAATTCCGCGGATCATCATCCTCCGGTCGCGTCGGCGAGGGATAGATCGAGGCATTGCGATCGTTCAGCGCGTTGTACGCGGCCGCGATGCTTTCGATCTCACGCGCGATCGCCGCGGCGGATTCACCACGCTCGCGGCGCTGCGCGACTGCCGTCCGCTGCTCGGGATCGAGGGTCCAGCCGAGCAGGGCCTCGACCTCATTGGCAAAACGTTCCTCGTCCTCTTCGCTGTAAGCCGTCATCGCGTGCTCCTTCTGGTCTGCGTGAAAACCGGCCGCTCGGATATGAACGTTCCGGCGACGCCGTGGTTCCCAAGCCGGTCGCTGCAGTTTGCACCGCGCTGTCGTGATCTCCCAGTCAGGGACGGGAATGCCAAGACCAAGTACGGTGCCCCTCCGCACAAGCGACACAGCGATGCCATTTGCCGTCAACAGGCCCTGGTCCACTGCATCGCTGAAATCGGATCGGCGACCGCCTGCCGATACGGGCGCGCCGAGGCGTCGCCGATGCTCGCGATCGTCCACGCGATCGCTGCGCTCGGCGCCTTGCAGCCAGCCCGTCCCGGCAGTCCTTCACCGCCCATCTCAACGATTCAGCGGACTAGTCGTCGACCGACGTGCGCAGGCTCTTGATGCGGCCACGATGGGTCTTGTCGTCGGTGCGCCGGCGCTTGGCGGACTTGCTGGGTCGCGTTGCGCGCCGCACGCGCGGCGCCGGTTCGGCCGCCGCGATCAGCAGCCGCAGTCGTTCCAGCGCCGCGTCGAGATTCTGTTCCTGCTTGCGGTGCTGCTGCGCCTTGATGACGATCACGCCGTCGCTGGTGATGCGGCGGTCGCTGCGTTCGAGCAGGCGTGCCTTCACGTCATCGGCAAGTGACGACGCCACCACATCGAAGCGCAGCTGCACGGCCGACGAGGTCTTGTTGACCTTCTGTCCGCCGGCGCCCTGCGAGCGAATTGCGCTCAGCTCGATCTCGGCCAGCGGCAGGGCCAGGGTGTCGGAGACGATCAGCGTGATCGGAGGAGCGAGCGGCATTTACGCATGATGAACGATTGCGTGGCCGCGGTCGCGCGTGCACGCAGGCGAGCGACGCTCAGTCGTGCGCGGCATCCTGCAAGGTCTTGCGCACGAGCAACAACAGATCGCGGAAGTATGGCGACGTGTTCTTTGCCGGGCCGGCTTCGGGATTCTCGGCGGCGGCAGCTTCCAGCACGGCCCGCTCGCGGCGCGCGTTGCGGATCAGTGTGCGCAGCGGCTGCACCTCGATACCGGGATGTGCGGCGACCCATTCGGTGATCGCGGCATCATCGGCGAGCAGACGATCGCGCCAGCGTTCGGCATCGAGCTGGGCGCGTTCGCGTGCGCGCCAGTACGCGGCGATTTCGACACGCAGCGCGTCCGGATCGGATTCGCGCAGGATCTTGCCGATGTATTGGCCCTGTCGCCGCCGCGCCTCGTGCGACGTGATCTTGCGCCAGACACGCAGGCCGTCGCGCAGGCGCTCGTCCATGTCGATGACATCGAGCTGCGCGTCGGGCAGCGCCAGCAGATCGTTGCCGATCGTCAGCAGTTCCTGTGCCTCGCGCTTGAGCTGTGACTTGCTCGGGCCGTCGAATTCGAATTCCAGCGCGGGGGTTTTGGCCATCGTCATGTTCTCTCAATCGCGCGACAGATACGCGAACAGCTGTGCACGTTGTTCGGCGCTCAGTGCGCGCATGCGGCGGATATTGGTTTCCGGAATTCCGTCGACGTCCGGATGGTTGTCAACGGCCGCCTCGATGCTGTCCTCGCGCAACAAGTGCAGCAACGGATATGGCGCGCGGTTGGTCAGGTTTTCCGGATCGTCCGGCGCAGTGCCGGCGAACTGGTAGTGCGGGTGAAAGCTGGCGACCTGATAGATGCCGGTCCACTCGAACTGATCGAGCATGCCGTCGATCTGATCGAGAAAATCGTTGTATTCGACAAAGTCGGCAAATATCCGCGGCACCGCGATCAGCGTGGTCTCGACCTCGGACGGCTTGCTGTCGTCGAGCTTCTGCAGTTCGAGC
>DATCXY010000174.1:0-4426 GCA_036570585.1 Solimonas sp.
CGCCTCGCGATCGTTCGAACTTCGCACAGCGCGCGGCGGCGTCAGCCGCGCTGACGTTCGAGAATGACGTAGGCGCTGACGAAGCCGCCGTCGTCACTCAACGAGATGTGGCTCATGCCGATGCCGAGCGTCTTGATCCGCGCCTTCATCTTGCGATCGAACACCAGAACCGGCCGGCCATTGGCTTCGCGGATGACGCCAACTTCCTTCCAGCCGATGCCATCGAAGCCGGTGCCGAGCGCCTTGACGAACGCCTCCTTTGCGGCCCAGCACATCGCCAGCGCGCGCGCGCGATTCTTGCGCGCGCGAACTTCACGCAATTCCTTCGCGCAGAGCAGACGATTCAGCAACTTCTGGCCATGCCGATCCAGCAGCTTTTCCATCCGCTCGACGCGCAGGATATCGACGCCAATGCCGTACACCGAACCGGGCGCAGCGGTGGATGCCTTAGCGCGCACGCCGGCCATCGTTGATTGCACGACGCATCTCCGCGACCGCCGCCGGCAAGCCGACGAACAGGGAGCGGGCGACGATGCTGTGGCCGATGTTCAGCTCGACGATCTGCGGAATGCGTGCGATCGCGGCGACGTTTGCCGTGGTCAGGCCATGCCCGGCATGGACTTTGAAACCTGCCCTGTGCGCCGCCTTGGCGAATGCGCTGATCCGGCGCAGTTCGACGGCCTGCGCCGTACCGCGCGTGTCGGCGTAATGCCCAGTGTGAATTTCCAGATGCGGGGCGCCGGTGGCGATCGCGGCCTTCAGCTGCTTTGCATCGGCGTCGATGAACAGCGAAACGGCAATTCCCGCCTTGGCCAGACGCTGGCAGCCCGCGCGCACCGAATCGAGTTGCGCGGCGACGTCAAGCCCGCCTTCGGTCGTCAACTCTTCGCGCTTCTCCGGCACCAGGCAAACGAATGCCGGCTTGAGCTTGCAGGCCAGTTTCAGCATAGCCGGCGTGACGGCCATTTCCAGATTGATCCGTGCACGATCACTGGCGACCAGCGCCGCCACATCGCGATCCTGAATGTGCCGGCGATCCTCGCGCAGATGCACGGTGATGCTCGTCGCGCCTGCGGCAAGCGCGATACGTCCAGCTTCAACCGGATCCGGATAAACGGTGCCGCGCGCCTGGCGAAGCGTCGCGACGTGATCAACGTTGACGCCCAGCCGCATCGCGGCAGACAACGGAGCCTGAGACATACGCGCCTTCATGATTGGGAAGCCTCAAGTTTATCGGCTTTGGCGCGCATATCGCGCAGCAGCCGCGGGGTTTCCAACGGTCGGCCGCCGAGCTGCGCGGCGATCGCCTCGCGCAACAATCGCCGCGCATCGGCGCGTGTTGCGGTCGACGAGAACTGTCCGTCACGCAGTTCGACCAGGCTGAGGCCACGATAAGCTCCGGCTTCGGCAACCGCGACCGGGCGCGCGCCGTGTTCGCTGTGGTAGCGATAGCGTCGATCGGCCTCGAGATCGGCGGGCAGATGCAGCCCGTAACCAATCTCCGCCAACAGGTCACGCTCGAAGATGCGCAGCGCGTCGTGCGCTGCATCGGCGTCACCCGGCAACTGCTGCATGGCCAGCGCATACGCTTCGAACAGCGCCGGATGTGGGTCCTGGCGCTGCAAAAGGCGCATCAGCAGCTCGTTGAGGTACCAGCCGTGGAAGATGCGCTCACCGCTGAGCAACAACGGCGGGCCGGCGGCCTCGGCGCCCGTCAGCGTGCCGAGTTCGCCGGTCGTGCTCCAGCTCAGCAGTAGCGGCGAGAACGTCTGCAAGACACCACGCAGTTTCGACTTCGGACCGCGCGCACCGCGTGCCACCAGACCGACACGACCGTGGTTGCGCGTGTATGCCTCGAGCAGCAGGCTGCTGTCTTGATACAACCTGCGGTTGAGGAGATACGCCGGCTCGAGCACGACGCGGGTGCGCATTGCGGCTAATCGCCGGTCAGACCGAACTGACGCAGTGCCTTGAGATCGTCGCTCCAGTTCTCGCGTACGCGCACCCAGAGCTTGAGGAATACCTTGCGCTCCAGCAGCCGCTCCAGTTCGCGACGCGCGCTGGTGCCGACCTGCTTGAGCGTGATGCCATCCTCACCGATGACGATCTTCTTCTGCCCTTCACGCTCGACCCAGATCACGGCATCGATGCGATCAAGCTCGCCATCACGTTCGTAGTTCTCGATGCCGACCGTCAGCGAGTACGGCAGTTCCTTGTGCAGATTGCGCGTCAGCTTTTCACGAACGATTTCCGAGACCAGAAACGCATCGTCGTAGCCGACGATCTGATCTTCCGGGTACAGCGGCGGACCGTCCGGCAGGCGCTGGAAAATCTCGCCGAGCAGCGCATCGGTGTTCTTGTGCTTGAGCGCCGACAGCGGCACGACGAACGCGAAGTCGCGCAGTGCGCCGAGCTTCTGCAGTTCCGGCAACAGTGCCGTCTTGTCAGTGATGCGATCGATCTTGTTGACGACCAGGCCAACCGGCGTCTGCATGCCTTCCAGGCGCCGCAGCACAGCCGCGTCCTCGTCGGTCCAGCGCTTTGCCTCGATCACGAACACGATCAGGTCGACGTCATGGAAGCTCGCCATCGCCTGTTCGTTCATCGCCCGATTCAGCCGGCGCGTTTCACGCTGATGCAGGCCCGGCGTATCGACAAACACGATCTGGCCTTCCGGCCGGTTGACGACGCCCTGGATGCGATGCCGCGTGGTCTGTGGCTTGTGCGAGACGATGCTGACCTTGCGGCCCACCAGCGCGTTCATCAACGAACTTTTGCCGACGTTGGGCCGACCGACGATGGAGATGAGGCCGCTATGCACAAAAGATCCTCGGCTCTTGCCGCCGCGCCCCAACGTCGGCAACAACCGCCGCGTATTTCGTTCCGCAAGCGCTCTGCGCCTGCGGGGCGGGCCGACCGACAATGGAGATGAGACCGCTATGCACGAAGAATCCTCGGTTCCCAACGCCGCGCCCCAACGTCGGCAACAACCGCCGCGTCTTTGGTTCCGCAAGCGCGCTGCGCCTGCGGGGCGAGGCGGCCCACTATCGAGATCAGTCCACTATGCATGAGGCGATTGTAGGCTCAATAAAAGTTGCCGGGCGGCATCCTGTTCGGCACCGCGGCGGCTGGAACCCTGCGCTTCGGTGGTATCGACGCCGTCCGTCAGCGACGCGCGGACACGGAACTGGCGCTTATGCGGCGGGCCGCTTTCCTCGATGACCTCGTAGGACGGCAAAGGCCTGCCCTGCGCCTGCAGCCACTCCTGCAGCCTGGTCTTGGGATCCTTGAGGCTGTCGGCATCAGGAAGATCATGGAGCAGCGTCTCGAACAGATGCTCGCAAACGTCTTGGGCTGCAGCGAAGCCACCGTCGAGATAGACCGCGCCGAGCACCGCCTCGAATGCATCGGCGAGAATTGATGCGCGACGATAGCCACCGGATTTCAGCTCGCTTTCGCCTAGCGTCAGCGCATCGCTGAGTTCGAGTCCGCGCGCCAGCTTTGCGAGCGTTTCCTCGCGCACCAGACTGGCGCGCAGGCGCGACAGCGCACCCTCCTCGGCCTTGCCACGCAGCTTGTAGAGCGCGTCGGCGATCACGAAGTTGACGAGCGCGTCGCCAAGGAACTCCAGACGCTCGTTGTTGATCGAGCCGACGCTGCGATGCGTCAGCGCCTGCTCCAGCAGTTTCGGCTCGGTGAAACGATAGCCCAGACGGCTTTCGAGCTTATGCGAGGCGCCGGTCAAGACTGCACGTTGGGCAGAGGCACGTCATCAGCAAACTCGATGACGATATAGATGTTGTAGAACAGGTGCTCGCGCGCTTCGTAGTCGTAGCTGAGGAAGCGGCCGCGATCGCTGCGTTTGACGGCAATCTCGGACACTGTCAGGTAGTCGACATCATTGATGTCCCAGTACCTCTGCAACTCCTTGCGCAGGGCGTAGACCTCGGCCTTGCCATTTTCCGGATCGGTCGCGGTGGCGTGCACACCGGAGGCCACCTTCATCTGGTTCAGATAGATCGGCAGCGTCTTGACGACGATGATCGCGACGAAGCCGATCACGGCCAGCACGAACAGCAGACCAAACCAGCCCAGACCGCGTTGGCGATGCATCGAATGCATATCGTTCCCCTTCCCCATGGCGTGCCGGCTAGCTTAGCGGATGGCCTTGCCGATGCGCGAGAACTCGATGCGGGTGTTTTCGGCGTCCCACGACATCCAGATCAGGAAGGCCTTGCCGACCAGGTTCTTTTCCGGAACCGTGCCCCAGCGACGGCTGTCGTCGGAACCGTCGCGGTTGTCACCCATCGCGAAATATTCGCCCGGTGGCACGATGAACTCGAAATCATCGGCCGGCCGGTCGGGATTGACGAGGATCTTGTGGTCGACCGGGCCGAGATGCTCCTCCATCCGGTAGACGACACCC
>DATCXY010000175.1:0-8142 GCA_036570585.1 Solimonas sp.
TGCGCGGCTTCGAAGTTGCGCTCGGTCACCATCGCCTGCAGATCGCGGTTGAACGTCTCGACGAACTCGAGAACGAAGTTGCGAAAGTCCGGTTCGTCCTTGGGCGGCAGGCGTGGCGACCGGCTCAGCGGCAAGGCCCCGGTCGCCGGATACCACATCGCCGCGTGCCGGCCGAAGCCGTCGCTGTGCGAGTAATCGTTGGTGAACGGCAACAGCTGATGGTGTGTCTGCTGCACGTGATAGAACTCGTTGAAGAACTCGAGGACTGTCTTCCAGTTCGCCGGCATGATCGCGGTCTTGTACCAGCGAAAGCGCAGCTTCTCGAATTCGAACTTCGAACAGTAGTCATCGACAGGACGCAGAAACTCGGCGAGCGGTTCGCAGTCCGGGTCCATGTTGATGAAGACGAAGCCACCCCAGGTGTCGACCTGCACACTCTTGAGATGGATGTCGTCCTGATCCAGGCAATCACCCCAATCCTGACGGTCGATGACTTTGGTGTTGCCGCCATCGAGATCGTATTGCCAGCCGTGGAAGCGACACACGAAATGCTGGGCATTGCCGCAGCCCTGCGTCAGCCGTCGCGCGCGATGCGGGCAGACGTTGTGGTGGGCCTTGACCGTGGTCGCGTCGGTGCGGACGATGATGATCGACTCGTCGACGATGTCATAGGTGACGTAGTCGCCGACCTTGGGGATCTCTTCGAGACGACACGCGATTTGCCACACGTACGGCCACAGATGCTCGGCCTCGAGCCGCGCGAACTCGGCGCTGTAATAGACCTCTTTCGGGATGAAGTCATCACGGACTTCGTCGGGAGAAAAGGATCGCTTTGCAGAAGTCATCGACAGTCCCCGCTGGGTCCGGAGTCACGGCATGAATGATGAAGGTAGAGTCTCGATCCGGCGTCGTCTTGATGTGATGCGACAGATGCCGAACACCGGACGACGCCACGCCGATCCGCACCGCAGAGACTCATTGCAGATACCGCGCTAGCTGTTGCTCACGATCACAAAGCAACCGTTCATTGACCAGCGCGCGCAACAGATAGCGGCCGACGGTGTACTCACTCGTCATGCCGATACCGCCGTGAAGATGGACGGCGTTGCCGGTGATCGCCTTCGCGATCTGGGCGGTCTTGATCGCGCACGCCGCAACGGCACGCGCGCGATGACGATCATCATCGGCTACCGATGCCGCGATCGCGCGATACAGCAGCGAGCGGGCGCTGTTGGCATCGATCGACATTTCCGCAACGGCATGCTGCAGCGCTTGAAATTCGGCAAGCGGCCGCCCGAACTGCTTGCGAATGCGCAGGTAAGCTGCGGTCTGCCGGATCGCCTGATCCATGCCGCCGATCAGATCCGCGCACAGACAGATCGTGGCCTCATCGATCGCCATCTCCAGCACGGATATCGCGTGATCGGCATCAGACAGTGGCGCCGGCACCTCGACCGAGTCGAACTGAAAATCGGCAACGGCACTTCCATCGAGCGTTTCGTAACAGCGGCGTTGCACGCCGCCGGCGGTGGTGTCGACGATGAAAAGCAGCGGACGCGACTCAGCGTCGGTGCGCGCCGTCACGAGCACACCATCAGCTTGCGCGCCGCCGGCAACCAGGCTCTTGAAACCACTGAGCCGATAGCCACCATCCGGCTGGCGAATCGCGCGCGCGGTCGGCGTCAGCAGATCGCGACAATCCGGTTCATGCGCCGCGAGCGCAAACCGCTGCGTGCCGGCGGCCAGCGCAGCCAGGGCGGCGGCGCGCGCCTCACCGGATGCACAACGCGCCAGCACGCGTGCCGGCAGCACCGCGCCCATCACGAATGGCGTACGCAACGGCGCCGCACCGATCTCTTCGCTGACGATCGCCAGATCGATGAGTTCGGCGCCCAGCCCGCCATCGGCTTCCGCGACCGGCATCGCCAGCCAGCCGAAGTCGGCGAACTGATGCCAGTCGTGGGCATCATCGGTCGCGCTCTGCGCCGAAGCCTGTTCGCAGTAGCGTCGCACGCTGTCGCGCAGCAGTCGTTGTTCCTGGGTCGGTCGAAAGTCCATGCGATCTCGGTCGGGCGTCCGCGCTCAAGCCCGGAACAGGCTGTTCCAGATGATGCTGCGCTGGATTTCGTTGGTGCCGCCGAAGATGGTCGAGGCGCGCCAGTACAGGTACTGCGTCGAACGACCGACCGCCAGCGGGTCGGCGGCAGCAGGCAATGGACTGGCATCGCCGGGCGAAAAGCGCGCGGCAATCTCGCGGCCGAGAATTTCCATCTCGAGATCGGCCGCGCGCAGCAGGTATTCCGAGCCGCGGATCTTCAGCGCCGAGGCGGCAGCGTCGAGCGCAGCACCTTCCTCGCCGGCAACCACGCGCAGCGCCGACCACTCCAGCGCATCGACGTCGATTTCCAGCAGTGCATGCGCGCGCCGGTACTGTGCCTGCGCGAACGGTGTCACACCGCGTGCCGGCGCCGCTTCGATCAGTTTTGCGATGCGCAGAAGATGACGCTTGAGCATGCCGACATACGCATTGTGCGTGCGCTCGTTGCCCAGCAGGAAACGCGCCTGTTGCCAGCCACTGTCGGGCTCGCCGACCAGATTCTCCGCCGGCACGCGGACGTCATCGAGAAACACTTCATTGACGGTATGGTCATGATCGATGGTCATGATCGGCCGCAGCGTGACGCCGGGTGCGTCCATCGGCAGCAGCAACATCGACAAACCGGCCTGCGGCTTTACATCGGGATTGGTGCGACACAGACAGATCATGAAATCCGCCATGTGACCCGCCGTCGTCCAGGTCTTCTGACCACTGACGATGTAGTGGTCGCCGTCACGAACGGCGCGCGTCCGCACGCTCGCAAGATCGGACCCGGATTGCGGTTCGGAGAAACCCTGGCAGAACCACAGATCGCCGCGCAGGATCGGATCGAGAAAGCGCTGTTGCAGTGCAGTCGAGCCGAAACGACACAGGACCGGCCCGACCATCGACAAGGCGATCAGGCTGATCTCTGGCGCGTTGGCGACTCCACATTCGACATCGAAGATGTACTTCTGAATCGCAGTCCAGCCGGTGCCGCCGAACGCCTTCGGCCAGTTCGGTGCGACCCAGCCTTTGGCGTAGAGTCGCCGCTGCCAGTCCGCGACGTCCGCGCGATCCAGATGGAAGCCCTGACTTTCGCGCTGTGCCAGATCGGCTGGCAGATGCTCGCGCAAAAATGCGCGAACCTCCTCGCGAAATGCCACATCCTCCTGACTGAAGCTGAGATCCATGAGCGATCTTCAGACGGGCGCGAACGCTCTCGCGAGCTGCCGCAGCTGATCCTTGCGAACCTTGCCTGACGGCGTCTTCGGCAACTCATCGACAAGTTCGATGTGTTCCGGCGTCTTCTGGCGCGCCAGCCCCGCATCGCGAATGATCGCTGCGACCTCCGGCAGATCGAGGGTGTCGCCAGCGCGGATCACGATGAATGCGCAGATCGCTTCCGAAGTCTTGCGGCTCGGCATCGAGACCACCGCGACCTCGGCCACCTTGGGCGAACGATAAAGCACGTCCTCGATCTCCTTGGCGCTGATGTTCTCGCCGGCACGGATGATCAGATCCTTCTTGCGGCCGGTGCAGATCAGGTGGTCGTGCTCGACGAGCCGACCGATGTCTCCCATGCGGAAATAGCCATCGTCGTCGTAGGCGCCATCGTTGTCTTCGGCGCGCGCATAGCCCACGGCCATGCTCGGCTCGCGCGCAACAATCTCGCCCTCCTCGCCCGCCGCCACCGGCACACCGCTGACGAGATCGACGATCTTGACCTCGGCACGGTGAAGACGACCATCGGTTTCCGCGGCCAGACGCAGACCCGCACGCGAAGCTGGCGGGCCGGTCATCGTCGGCACTTCGGTCGCGCCGAAGGTGCGCCACGGCAGACAGTTCGGGAAACGCTCGGCGGCTTCGTAGATCAGGCTCGGCGGAACCGATGCGCCGCCACACAAATACGACTTCAGCGATGGCAGACCCGTGCCGCGCTGTCTTGCGATCGCCACCAGGTCCTGCAGGAACGGCGTGGCGCCGACCATGAATGCGCAGTGGTGTCGATCAATGAGTTCGAATGCGTGCTCGGCGTTCCAGACGTCGAGCAGCACCGCCGGCATGTCGCCGCACCACGGCATGTTGAGCGCCCACAGATAGCCGCTGATATGCGTGACCGGTGATGGACAGAAAATCACGTCCTCATCTTTCAGATGCATCGCCGGCTTCATCTTGATCGAGTCGGCGTGAAAGCTGTTATGCGAATGCAGCACACCCTTCGGCCGGCCGGTCGTGCCGGAGGTGTACATCAGCAGCTTGACCGCGTCGGGATCGACCGCGCGCGGCGCTTCGAGCGGCTCGCTGGCCACCAGCAGCGCATCGAAGTCCGCATGCGACCCTGAGGCATCGCGCACGGTGACGATGCCCGGCATCGACGACAGCTTCGGCGCGATGCGCTTCAGCATCGCCACGTAATCGTATTTGCGGAAGACACCCGGCACGAACATCAGCTTGCTGCGTGATTCATTCAGCATGTAGCTGACTTCGGCATCGCGATTGATCGGCACGATCGGGTTGGTGACGACGCCCGTCATCGCCGCGGCCAGATCGATGACACTGGTCTCCCACCAGTTCGGCAGCTGGAACGAAATGACGTCGCCCGGCTGCAGGCCGATGCGCACGAAATGGCCGGCCAGACGCTGTGCGTACTGGTAGAGCGCGATGCAACTCAGCTGTCGCTCGCCATCGAAAATGTGAATTTTCTGCGGATGTGCAGCGACACGCTCGCGCGCGAAATCGGCAACGGTGCGATTGGGCCAGTCGCCATTGGCCACGGCACGCGCGGCCACTTCCGGATGCCAGCGCCTCAGCCAGCCGCCGACATCGCGGCGCTGTTCGACGACGCTCACGCCGGACATCCCTCAGTTTCACGCGCGACCGCAGCTTGCAGCTTCAACGCCATGGCGCTCCCCGTTCGGCAATGCAGACCAGGCTGCCTGAAAGCAGCCGATGCCAAACTCTAGGCGTCAGTCCCGGATGCGTATTGAGCTGTTGCGACAAACCTCAAACAGTAGGCGACAGCGCGTCGCGAATCGCTGCAAAAGCCGTCAGTGCATGCCGACTTCGTCGCTCGCTGCTCCACCACGGATCTGGCGCGGCGACTTTGCGAACCAGCGCTGGCAACTGCGATTGAGTACCGATGACTCGCTGTAGCCGAGCAGTGACGAGATACGCGTCAGCGGCAGATCGGACTCGCTCAAATAGCGTGCCGCCACGTCCCGGCGCACATCGTCCTTGATCGCCTCGAAACTCGAGCCTTCTTCTTTCAGGCGGCGCTGCAAGGTACGCGGGTGCATGTTGAGCTTGGACGCGACATCGGCGTTCGTGCAGTTGCCACTTGCCAGCAGACGCGTGGCGATCGCATAGACGCGCGGCACGAGGTTCAGTGAGGTCGCAGGGAAACGCGTGTCGATGTAGCTCGATGCCATTTCATAGATCTGCGGATCCTGATCGGGAATCGGCTGCGCAAGATCGCGGCGATTGAAAAACACGGCATTGAACGGTTTTCCGAATTGCACCGGACCGTCGAAATAACGGTGATAGGCGTGGGCCGACAGCAGCGGCTCATGCGTGAACCATACTTCGCGCGCACCGAAGCTGCCGCGCGACAACGCCAGCACCGCATGATGCGTGAGGCCCAACGCATTTTCGACGGCCTGGCGCTGATTGGGCACGCGATCCAGCAGGATCTCGAAGCGCATGAAATGCCGATCGCTGACGCGGTCATCCTCGATCTCGATCCGCACGACCGGGCTGTACACCTGCAGATGACCCGCGCAGTAGCGGTAGTCCTCGCCGACCGTCGTCGAATTGCGCATCGCCACTTCCAGCGGTCCGAGCGTTGCGATGCCGCCTTGGCGTGAAGCCAGGCGCAGGCCGAAATCCGGACATTTCAGTTCGATGGCCGAGCGTTCAAGCAGATGAATCAGCGAACGGTACGAAATGAACGCATCGACCTGCGAAAGCGATTGCGGCGCAATGCGCGCGAGCTCCAGCAAGCGTGCGGGATTACCGCCGAGTTCTTCGACAACCTCCGAATACAGGCGCAGGGCCTGCACACGAACCATGCCGTCCAACGGGCCGGCACGGCTGCCCGGTTCTACCTTGCTCATCGCTCTCCTCCTTGCGGTCGGTCGTCGTCACCGTTGCCTCAGGAACGCGTGCCGGACTCGGGTCCGGGTCATTGCCGCCCTTGCCAAAATGCGGTTTGCAGCGAGCGTTTGATCGGCTCGATGCATGGCGATGCGGCGCGGCCACTGTCGCGTCGTGTCCGGACCATAAGCGACTCCATTGGGCTTGACAAGCGGGGCGCGGACCGTCGCGACGTACTGCATGCAATGCGCTCGTCATGCCGATGCAGGGGTGTCGCATCCAGCGAATTTTGTGTCGTATGGCATCAAGACGCTCGCAGCTCACGCCGTCACCATTTGATGGCGATCACTGCGCGATGCGGTGACATCAGTCGCGACGCATCGGTCGTCCGCGAAGCTCGCCGCGCTGCAAGCACAGGCTTTCGTGCCTCGCGGCGCCCACATTGAATGTCCGCTCACGGACATCCTGCAGGAGCATGATTTCGTGGCCTCTGAATCGAAGGCGGGCTTTGTCTGGGACGATCCGCTGTTGCTCGAACAGCAACTGACGGCCGAGGAGCGGATGGTCCGCGACTCGGCACATGCGTATTGCCAGCAGCAGCTGGCGCGGCGCCTGCCCGACGCGTTCCGGAGGGAATACACCGACCCAGCCATCTTCCGCGAAATGGGCGCGCTCGGCCTGCTCGGCGCGACGATTCCGGAACAATATGGTGGTGCCGGCCTCAACTATGTTTCGTACGGATTGATCGCGCGCGAAGTCGAACGCGTCGACTCCGGCTTTCGCTCGATGATGTCGGTGCAATCGTCGCTGGTGATGCTGCCGATTCACGCGTTCGCCAGCGAAGCGCAAAAGCAGCAATACCTGCCGAAGCTCGCCAGCGGCGAGGCGATCGGCTGCTTCGGGTTGACCGAACCGGATCATGGCTCCGATCCCGGCAGCATGGTGACGCGCGCCAAAAAAGTTGCCGGTGGTTATCGGCTGTCCGGCGCCAAGACCTGGATCAGCAACTCGCCGATCGCGGATGTCTTCGTGGTCTGGGCCAAGCTCGATGAAGACGGCCGTGACGCGATTCGCGGCTTCGTGCTCGAAAAGGGCTGGAAGGGTCTGAGTGCGCCGGCGATCCACGGCAAGGTCGGCCTGCGCGCGTCGATCACCGGCGAGATCGTCATGGACGAAGTCTTCGTTCCGGACCAGAACCGCTTCCCCGACGTGCAGGGATTGAAAGGTCCGTTCACCTGCCTGAATTCGGCGCGCTACGGCATCGCCTGGGGCGCGCTCGGCGCAGCCGAGTCGTGCTGGCACACCGCGCGCCAGTACGTGCTCGACCGCAAACAGTTCGACCGGCCGCTCGCCGCCAACCAGCTGGTGCAGAAGAAACTGGCGGACATGCAGACCGAAATCACGCTGGCCCTGCAAGGTTGCCTGCGGCTCGGCCGCATGAAAGACGAAGGTTCGGCTGCACCGGAAATCACGTCGATCATGAAACGCAATTCATGCGGCAAGGCTCTGGATATCGCGCGCACCGCACGCGACATGTTGGGCGGCAACGGCATCTCCGACGAGTTCGGCATCGCCCGCCATCTGGTCAACCTCGAAGTCGTCAACACCTACGAAGGGACGCACGATATTCACGCCCTGATTCTCGGTCGCGCGCAGACCGGCATTGCCGCGTTCTGATCCGTACTTCTCGCCCGAACCTGGAATCCCGACATGAATACAGCCGATTATCAGACGCTCGCCCTGCGACAGGACGGTGCGGTATTGACCGTCGCGCTCGACCGCCCGGACGTCATGAACGCGGCCAACGCGCAACTGGAAATCGAACTCTGCCGGTTCTTCACCGAGGTCTCGCATGACGCCAATACGCGCGTCGTGATCGTCACCGGCCAGGGCAAGGCGTTCAGCGCGGGCGGCGACTTCGCCTACATCCAGGAAATGATGGACCAGCCGGCACGCTTCCTCGACACGAT
>DATCXY010000176.1:0-5307 GCA_036570585.1 Solimonas sp.
CCGATAACCTCGACGTCGCGCTCAACCGCGCCTTCACGCAGACACGCGCCAGTTCGCTGACCGATTCGGCGGCCGACCGTTCGAAGATCACCGCCGATCTGGGCGCGACGCTGGATGCGATGGACAAAGGCCCCAAATCGCTGCGTGGCCTGACGCCGGATCTCGACAAGAAACTCGATACCTTCCTCGATACCATCGACTCGAAGTTCGAGCTCGGTTTCGATTTCGAGGCACGCAGCACACTGCTGACCCAGCGCGCGATCAATGCGATCGACGCCGTGCCGCCGGCGATCGGCGCAATCCGCGCGGCACTGCCGAAGAACACACCCGATAATCTTCGCGTGCAGCTCGACCATCTGCAGTCGCAGATCACGACCTACGGGGTGACGCCGACGCCGACCAATGAGCCGGAGATCCGGCAATCGATCAAGGCGCTTGACGAGTTCGCGGCCGGCAAGTCCGAGGCGCTGGTGAAGAGCACGCACGATCTTGGCGTGCTGATCGATCAACTGCTCGGCGACAAGGGCGATCTGGTGCACATGTACCGTGAGTTCCTCAGCCGGCCGACCGGCGAGCAGTTGCAAGCGGTCGAACAGGCATATCTGGGCTGGTACGAGGCGCAGCTGGCGGTCATCAATCAGTACCGCCAGTATCTCGGTGCGTATGCCGGCTTGCTGCTGCTGACGCTGGGCTGGCTCGGCCTGCGTCTACGCCGCAGCTATGGCGAACTCGATCGCGCACACGCCGATCTGCTGCACGCCAATGAGCATCTCGAAGAACAGGTCGATACGCGCACGCATGATCTTTCCACCGCGCTCAACCAGCTGCAGGCATCACAGGCGCAGCTGGTGCAGTCCGAAAAGATGGCCTCACTCGGCCAGATGGTCGCCGGCGTCGCGCACGAGATCAACACGCCGCTCGGCTATGCACGCAGCAATGCCGAAATCGTCCGCAATTCACTTGTCGATATCCGCCAGTTGTGCGGCGCGCAGGGTCAGGCGCTGCGCCTGCTGACCAGCGAAGACGCGCAGGAAGAAGAGGTCGCGCACGCGCTTGGCACCGCGCAGGCACTCGGCGAGTCGATCAATGCCGACGAACTGACGGGTGACCTCGACGGCCTGTTGGCGGATACCGATTACGGTCTGTCACAGATCGCCGAGCTGGTGGGGAGTCTCAAGGACTTCTCGCGAGTCGACCGCTCGCGCAGCGATCTGTTCAATGTCAACGAAGGCCTGGACTCGGTACTGAAAATCTGCCAGACCCAGCTCAAGGGCCGGGTCGGCATCGTGCGCCAATACGGCAAGCTGCCACAGATCGAATGTTCGCCGTCGCAGCTGAACCAGATCTTCCTCAACCTGATCACCAATGCCGGCCAGGCGATCGAAGGCGAGGGTCGCATCTATTTGCATACGCAGGCCGAAGACAACGGCGTCGCGATCCGCATCCTCGACACCGGCAGCGGCATGAGCGAGGAGGTGCGGCAGCGCATCTTCGAGCCGTTCTACACGACCAAGCCGGTTGGCAAGGGGACCGGCCTGGGCCTGTCGATCGTGTTCCGCATCATCGAGGACCACGGCGGCAGCATCGAAGTACGCTCGATGCCTGGCAAGGGCAGTGCGTTTACCATCCACCTGCCGCTGCGCCAGACGCGCGCGCCCGGCACAGAATCCGAACCCGCCGCCGCGGTGCCCGCCGAAGCGGTCGCCGCCTGAACCGTCTCACCAAGCGATCCTGCCTCATGACTGAAGTTCCCAGCAGCAAAGCCCGCGTCCTGTTCGTCGATGACGAGCCGCGTGTCCTGACGACGATGCGCATCCTGTTTCGCGCCCGTTACGAACTGTTCTTCGCCGAAAGCGGTGCCGCCGCGCTCGAACTGCTGAAGACGCAGCCGATCGATGTGATCGTCAGTGATCAGCGCATGCCCGGCATGACCGGCATCGAACTGCTGCGAACCGCCCGGGAGTTGAACCCGAATGCGATGCGCATCCTGCTGACCGGCTATTCGGATCTGAACGCGATCATCGGCTCGATCAACGAGGGCGAGATCTTCCGCTTCATCAACAAGCCCTGGTCGAACGATGACCTGACGACGACGGTTGCGCGTGCGGTCAGTGCCGCGCGCGCGACGCAGGCGGCCGAAGCGAAGCTGGGTGACCCGGCCGCGGTCGCCGCGCTCGAAGCGCACGAAGCGAACGGCACACCCGGCGTGCTGGTGCTCGATGATGACCCGAGCGTGCCGGCGAAGATCCAGGGCATTCTCGGCGACGACTTCCGCGTGTTCGGCGCGACCTCGATGGACGCGGCCGTCAGCCATCTCGAACGTGAGGCAATCGGCGTGGTGATTTCCGACACGCGTGTTCGCGACAACGCCGTCGTCGCCCTGATCGGCACTCTCAAGCAGCATCGTCCGGAACTGGTGTCGGTGATCCTCACCGAGCGCGCCGATGCCGGCAGCGCGATCGAGCTGATCAATCAGGGGCAGATCTACCGCTTCATCACCAAGCCGATCCACGACAGCCAGGCCAAGATCGCGATCAATTCGGCGCAGAAGCAGCACCAGCGCCTGTCGCAGAATCCCGATCTGACCCAGCGTTACGAAGTCGAACAGACCGTGCCGCCGCCTCCCGGTACGGTCGAAGTCAATGCCGGTTTGCTGGAGCGCGTGAAGACCCTCCGCACCTGGGTACGTCGCTGGGTGTAAGCCTGCGCCGCTTTGCTCGCAACGCGAGCAGGCGCAGGCGAACGCCCACGCCGCAAGCGTGGGCCGAATTCCCCACTGAGGCCTGGAGCTCGCAACGCGAGCAGGCGCAGGCGAACGCCCACGCCGCAAGCGCAAGCCGAGGGTCCACGAACTTGTCGCGCTCGCCGTTCGCTCGACTGGTGTTTTCGCCCCACGGGCGAGTTACTTCTCTTTGCTTGTCCAAAGAGAAATAACCAAGAGAAAAGACACCCTTGGCTCTGCGCTGCTGCCACGCAGCAGTGCCCTGCGGTGCTCGACAAAGCGGGCGCGGCCGAAACTCGCGGTGCTGCGCACCGCTCAGACACTCGGCCGCTTCTCCCCACCTTGTCTGCGCGCCTCGGCGCAACGCAAAGGGGCCCAAAAGCAAAAGCAAAAGCAAAAGCGAAAGCGCTGTGATACGCCCGGCGTGTCGTGGCGCACCTCTCGCGACGCGCGCTCTATTTTTGCGAAACAGCTGGCCGGGTCGACGGACCCTAGTTCAAACAGATGAAGCACATTGCGGCGCTCGCGCCTACTGTCGTTTGCTCATCAAGAACGAACGAGGAGCGTAGCGCGATGAGTGCTGAACAGGACGTCGTCAGCGGCGCGGTCTGGGATGAATTCTGCGACACGCTCAAGCGCGCCGGGCAGCAGATCCTGCGTCCGGAAGCGGCCAGTAGCCCGCTCGATCGTGCCGAGGGCTGGCGCTATCTGACGCGCTTGCTGCGCATCGGTCTGGAGATGCATCTGGAATTCGCCGACCCGGACTTCCCGGGCTTTTTCCTGCCGTCGCACGAGACCGGCAAGATCGGCGCCGACAACCCGGACAACCTCTATGCGTTCGCCAAGGTCAAGGGTGACAACGATTACATCATCCGCGGCAATCGCGGCACCGTCTCGTACCTGAGCATCGGCACGCAGAAAGGCGGCTATGAGACCGACGGCAAGATGGAGCCGACCGGCTTCATCGACGTCAAGGACCTGCAGACCGACATCGATGGAAACTTCGAGCTGCGCATCAGCCGCAACAAGCCGGCGCATGGCAACTGGCTGGCGATGGAATCGGCGAGCAATGCGGTGATCGTCCGCCAGACCTTCATGGACCGCAAGGCCGAGACGCCGGCGACGCTGGCGATCGCACGCGCCAACAGCGAGGCGCAACCGCAGCCGCTGTCCGCCGAAGCGCTGCAGGCGCGGCTGCGCAATACCGCACGCTTCGTCGAAGGCACGGCCACCGTGTTCGCGAATTGGGCGCAGAGCTATCTGCCGAATGAAAACAAGCTGCCGTCCGCCGATCAGGCACTGTGCCAGGCCACCGGCGGCGACCCGAACATCCATTACTACCACGCGGCCTGGAAGCTCGCGCCGGACGAGGCGCTGGTGATCCGCATTCCGCGCATTCCCGAATGCCGGTTCTGGAATCTGCAGATCAATAACTGGTGGATGGAGTCGCTGGACTATCGCTACCACGACATTCACGTCAACAAGCACAGCGCCAGGATCGCGGCCGATGGTTCGTGCACGATCGTACTCGCGCATCGCGATCCGGGGGTTGCCAACTGGGTCGAAACCGCCAGCCACGAACGCGGCACCATGTGCATGCGCTGGGTCGGCGCGAGCGAGCATGTCGATCCAACCACGCAAGTCATCAAGCACGATCAACTCGAAAAGGCACTCACAGGGGCGCTCGCCGCATGACGCAGACCACCTTCGTCGTCGACGAACTGCTCGCCGACGCCCGCGCCGCCAATGAAGGTCTCACGCATTTCGGTGAACCCGATCTTCGCCCCGCGCTCGACAAGCTCTGTGCGTCGCTCGAACACGACGCCAGGCTCAGCGACATGGGACGCTACCTGCTGCGACAGAAGATCGTCATGCAGCTCGGCAACCGACTGCGCATCGAGGGCTATTTCGAGAAGCATCCGGAGATTGCCGACGAGCAGATCGCGGCGCCGATCGTGATCGTCGGCCTGCCGCGCACCGGGACGACCAAACTGCATCGGCTGCTGTCACGCGATCCGCGCTTCTACTGGATGTCGTTCTGGGAATCGCAGTTCCCGGTGCCGTTTGACAACGAAACGCTGGCCGAGCCGAATGCGCGGCTCAAGGAAGGCCGCGCGATGTGCGAGCTGATGACCACCGCGATGCCCAAGCTGGCGGCGATGCATCCGATGGTCGCCGACGAGGCCGACGAGGAGGCGATGCTCACCGAGCACACGATGATGTCGTCGTTCAATGCCTACGCCGACGTACCGTCTTACATGCGCTGGCTCGATGCGCAGGACCAGACGGTGGTCTACACGTTCCTGCGCCGCGGCCTGCAGTTCCTGCAGTGGCAGAAGCGCCAGCGCGGGATCGGCGCCGAACGCTGGGTGCTGAAGGCGCCGCATCACCTGTTGCGCATGGACATCCTGCTGAACGTTTTTCCCGGCGCGAAAGTCATCATCACGCACCGCGATCCGCTGCAGAGCATCCCGTCGATCGCCAGCTTCATTCACACGCTGTGGTGCATTTACAGCGAGCAGGCCAGCGCCGAGCGTGCCGGACACGAATGGAGCGAGCTGATGCAGCGCGCGCTGACGCACGCG
>DATCXY010000177.1:0-4568 GCA_036570585.1 Solimonas sp.
CATCGCCGGCTTCTCGATGTCGAACACCCATGATCTCGGCAGCTCGGTCGGCGCACCCGACCCGGTGTTCTATTCGGCGACATTCGCGAGCGATGGCGCCGGTGGCTTTCTCACCGATGCCGACGGCCACTATCTCTACGCCGAGAAGGGCAATCACGTCGAGAACCGCACGTACTCGAACGAGCTGCAATTGCAGGGCAAGGCGTTCGACAAGTCACTGACCTACATCGTCGGCGCGTACTACCAGTACGAGGATTCGCGCACGCTGTTCCCGCAGCTGTACTTCAATCTGTATCAGCCCGGCGCATTTCTGCCGGCCAATGCCACCAGCAATTTCCAGATCATCGACGAAACCCCCGCCGCGTTCGCACAGGCGACCTATGACTTCAGCGCCATCGGCCTGAAGGGCCTGAGCTTCACCGCCGGCGCGCGCTACACCTGGGAATCCGTGAAGATCAAGCAGCTCGAAGGGTCCGACAACCTCGCCGGTTCGATGGCCGATCCGCAGTTGCCGGCCAGCCAGAACAAGCATTACAGCGACCCGAGCTGGACGCTGGGCCTGTCGTATCAGGCGACCGACAATCTGCTGGTGTATCTGCAGGGCCGCCGCAGCTGGCGTGCCGGTGGCTTCAACGGCACGGCGCCGGCCGCGATCAATCCGGGTGGCGGTGCTCCGGTCCTGCAGAACACCAATCTGTTCAAGCCCGAGCACACGAACGACATCGAGCTGGGCACCAAGTTCGCGGGCAGCGTGTTCGGCCGTCCGCTGCGCATGAATCTGGCGGTCTACAACCAGTGGATCAAGGACGTGCAGCGTGCGCAGTTCCCGGATCCGCCAGGACCGGCGGCATCGATCGCGTACACCGTCAACGTGCCGGAAGCGCGCGTTACCGGTGCCGAGTTCGATCTCACGTTCAAACCCGCGCACTGGCTCGAGACGGGCCTGACGGCGGCGTGGACGCATGCGCGTTTCGTGCACGGCAAGGACACCGCGGAAGTGTTCGGCACCACCTACCTGTTTGGTCCTTACGCCGACGTGCCGAAGCGATCCGGATCGGTCTACGCGACCGTATACCTGCCGGTGCCGTCGGAAATGGGCCTGATGGATGTGCGGGCCGATGTCTACGGGCAGAGCAGCATGTACTTCTCGAACAGCGCCAAGTCGATCACGCCGGACACGCAGATTCCGGGCTATGGCCTGGTCAACCTGCGTTACGAGTGGCTGGAGATCTACGGCTCGAAATATTCGGTCTCGGCGTTCATCCGCAACCTGGCCGACAAGGAGTACTACACCGGCGGCTTCGCGCTGACCGGCTCGCTGGGCGTGAACTCGGTGGCAGTCGGCACGCCACGCATGTTCGGCGCCGAGATCACCTACCGGTTCTGATCTCGCGATGGCACACGGCATGTCGCGGCGCCGGCCACCGCGACATGCCGTTTTTTCATGCGCGGCCGCCGGGAAGTTCCGTCGTCAGCGAGCGTAACGAAGACATCCCGCGGCACAACCAGATCGAGTCGCATCGCTGGATGGCTTCGCCGCTGCGCGCCTCGCAATCACGAAGGCCATGAATGCAAGCTCGTGCGTGCGCGACTCGCGTGACTACGGCACGCTGTAAAGACGCCGTGCGCGCTCGCAGACGATCTCGTTGATTTCCGTCTCCGGAATGCCGCGGAAATCGCGCGCAATGACGTCGTGCGAATGCGGGAAGCTGGTTTCCGAGTGCGGATAGTCCGACGACCACATGATGTTGCGGCCGCCCGGTTCGTTGCGCAGCAGGACGCCGATGCGGTCGTTGATGAACGAGCCGTAGACATTGCGATCCATGTAGAAGCTCGGCTTCTCGGTCAGCGCACTGTCGGTCCAGTAGCGCTGCTTTTCCCAGGTGCGGTCCATGTACTCGGCCATGAACGAGAACCAGCCGACGCCGCTTTCGACCGTCACGAAGCGCAGTTTCGGGAAGCGCTGGAACACACCGTTGAAGATCAGGATCGCGATCGGCTCGGCCATCGCCAGCTTGCTCATCACCATGTCCGGCAGGAAGTGCTGTTTCTCTCCGAAGCGCGGGATGCGACCGCCGAGATGGATTGTCACCGTCATGTCGAGGTCGCTGATCTCCTGCCAGAGGCGATCGAACTCCGGTGCGGCGTATGAGCGCTGGCCGGTCGGATCGCCGGTCAGCGCCGCGCCCTGCCCGCTGCGGATCGCCTTGACCCGAGCCGAGGTGCTGATGCCGTCGGCCGACTGCGGAAACGCCGGAATGTTGACCGAGCGATGGCCGAGCTTCGCCGCCTGGCGCAACAGACGCAAAGACTCGTCGATGTCGCGCATCGGCAGATACGCGACGCCGGCCGGCGCCGGCCAGCTCAAGCGCGCACGCACCGCGCTCGTCAGCGGCCATGGCTTCAATGCCGGGGTGCAGAACACCTGGGCGCACGCGACGATGATCCTCGGTCAGCAGCCATGAGCGACAAAGACATCGACATCGCTGGCGCGATCCGAAATCTCGGCGGCGACATTCTCGACCTGCCGTTCTGGGAAGCCTGTCGCGATGGCCGCTTCCTGCTGCATCGCTGCAACGTCTGCGGACGCCACTACTGGCCGGCGAGCCGCTGCGTCGTGCACGGCGCACAGAGCATGGCGTGGTTGCCGGCCAGCGGTCGCGGCACGCTGTATACCTACACTGTGATGCACCACGCCTATACGCCGACGATGAAGGGCAAGACACCGTATGTCGTGGCCGTCATCCGACTCGATGAAGGACCGTACTTCCACAGCAATCTGATCGACTGCACGCTCGACCAGGTCCGCATCGGCATGCAACTGCAGTCCGCCATGATCGAGCAGGACAACGGTCTGGTCGTGCCGGTGTTCCGTCCGACATTCGAATCGCAGGAAACGACGGCGTGATCTTGAATCCTCAGCGTGATCCGCTCGCCGTGCCCGTCACGCTTGAGCAAGCGCTGGCGCCGGAATGGCTGGAGCGTGCGTTGGCGCCGATATCCGGCGGCGGCGCCATCAGCTCGGTGCAGCTCGCCGAAAACATAGCGGGTATGGCATCGAAGCTGCGCATCAAGGTTTATTTTGCGGACGCGCCGGATCGAGCACGGTCGTTCTGCTTGAAGGCATTCCTCGATTCGGCAGATGGACTTGCCGGCGGCGGCATCACGACGATCCGCGAGGCGCGCTTCTATCTGGAACTCGCGCCACAAACCACGATACGCGTGCCGGGTTGCGCGAACGCCCTGATCGATGTCGACGCGCAGCGTGGCATCCTGATCCTCGACGATCTGCTCGCCGGCGGTGCGCGCTTCTGCTCCGCGCGCGAGGCCTTCACTGACACGCAAACGGCGCAAACGCTCGAACAGATCGCGCGCCTGCACGCCGCCTCGGCATTGCTGCCGGCCGCGTCGTGGTTGCCGTGTCGCATCGAACAGCTCGCCGCCGAGCCGCGTTTCACCGTCGAGCGGGTCCAGGCCCTGCTTGATGATCCGCGTGGCGATGGACTGCCGGCGCGCACGCGCAGCGCAGCGCTGCTGTTCAGGGGCATCAAGGCACTTGCCGCACGCAACACGGCGCTTCCACAAACGCTGCTGCACGGCGACTGCCACCCGAACAATATTTACTGGACGGCGGACGGTCCCGGCTTCGCCGACTGGCAACTCGTGCAGCGCGGCAACTGGGCGCTCGATGTCGCGTATCACATCGCCGCGGTGCTTCCGATCGCCGCTGCCGAGCGCGAAGAACGCGCGCTGCTCGATCATTATCTCGATGCGCTGCGTGCGTGCGGCGCGGAAGGGCCGGATCGCGATACCGCCTGGGATGACTATCGGGCCGCGCAAATCTACGGCTACTTCCACTGGGCGATCACGCGCCGCGTCGCACCCGACGTGACGCGCGAGATGACGCAGCGCCTCGGCGCGGGCGTGACGCGGCACGAGACTTATCGGCTGCTCGGTTTGTGAAATCACGGCGCGGGCGTTCGCCGATGCCGATTACCTTCAGCCGCTAGCCTTTGCGCGGACGCTTCCAGTTCGCGTGCGTTTTCTGATCGCGTGCACGGGCGATCGTCAGGCCACCGGCGGGAACGTCACGCGTGATCGTCGAGCCGGCACCGATCGTCGCGCGGTCGTGCACCGTCACCGGCGCGACCAGCTGCGTGTCGGAACCGACGAAGACATCGTCGCCGATCGTCGTCAGGTGCTTGTGGGCGCCGTCGTAGTTGCAGGTGATGACACCGGCGCCGATGTTGGTGCGCGCGCCGATTTTCGCGTCCCCGACATACGCCAGATGATTGGCCTTGGTGCTTTCGCCGAGTGTCGCATTCTTCACTTCGACGAAGTTGCCGATGTGCGCACCGGCAGCGAGTTGCGTCGTCGGACGCACGCGTGCGAACGGCCCGATCACGCAATCGGCACCAGCATCGCAGCCTTCGAGCACCGAGTGCGCGTTGACGATGGTACCGGCGCCAAGCTTCACGTTGCGCAGCACGCAGTACGGTCCGATCTGGACATCGTCGGCCAACGCAACATCGCCCTCGAACACGCAGCCGACGTCGATCACCACGTCG
>DATCXY010000178.1:0-2596 GCA_036570585.1 Solimonas sp.
GCGTGCCAGCGGCGAACAGCCGGGCCGTGAAACTTTTGCGACCCGGCGATTCGTGCATGTTCTTTAGTAAGTTAGTGTGACCGTCACCGTGTCGGTATAGGTCCCGGCCGGTGGTGTGGTTTGCGCCGGTACCCGGCCATAGACAGGAATCGTCTGCTCGGTGCCGGTACCGCTGTGCGACGTGCCGGTGGTGTTGTCCCAAGCCAAGCCGCCCGGCGCATCGCTGTACAGATTGTAGGTCACGAAGTTGGGGCCGTTGGCCATCTGGCGCGTACTGACGTCGCCCGGCGTGCCGGCATTGGCGCCGGCATCGAGCTTCACCGTGTAGAGCGCGTCGGTCGTGCAGGTGACCTTGATCGCCGAGCTCTGATCGACGTCAGTGCTAAGCACGCCTTGGCTGCCGAAGTCCAGCAGGCTGGCCGACAGCGCCGTGCAGGCATTGACGATGACGATCTTCGACTGGAAGGTCGTCGTGATGTCGGTGCTGGCGATTGCTGGCAGAGAGGCAACCAGGCCGATACCGATGAGTGCCGTTTTGATCGTGTTCATTGTCTGCGTCCTGCATGGGCCCGAAGTGGGTAAACGCATGCTCGCAGCAAGGGATTGTGCAAAGCGGGAAACGCCTCCAGGCGGTGGGTGCCGTAAGACAAATGGTGCGCCGCGTACCCCGGCAGTTTCAGCACGTGCCGCTCGTCCGCTGTACGACTACCGCTCATCCCGCGTAAGCCGATTCGCTCAAGTTTGTCCGGGGGCATCCGATAAAGGATTCAGCAACGGCAATCCGCTCCCGGACTGCTGAGGCAGGACCGAAAGCCCAGAGGCCGTCGGCCCGGACCCAAACCTTCCTCATCAGGAGTGCATCCATGCAAGGCATTAACACCAACGTGATGTCACTGAACGCGCAGCGCAATCTGCAGTCGTCACAGTCGTCACTCGCAACTTCGATCCAGCGTCTGTCGTCCGGTCTGCGCATCAACAGCGCCAAGGATGACGCCGCCGGCCTCGCGATCTCCAGCCGCTTCTCGAGCCAGATCAGCGGTCTCAACCAGGCTCAGCGCAACGCCAACGACGGTATCTCGCTGGCGCAGACCGCCGACGGCGCGCTCAGCTCGGTATCCGATTCGTTGCAGCGCATTCGCGAACTCGCAGTGCAGTCGCGCAACGCGACCAACTCCGGTACCGACCGCGCGGCGCTCAACACTGAAGCGCAGGCGCTGAAGGCGGAAATCGATCGCATCTCGTCGACCACCTCGTTCAACGGCGTCAAGCTGCTCGACGGCAGCTTCAGCAATGCCGCATTCCAGATCGGCGCCAACGTCGGTGAGACGATCACCGTCAGCAGCATTGGCAACGCCAGCAGCTCGACGCTTGGTTCGTACAGCCTGGCGCAGGTTACCGGCGCTGCCGCATCGACCTTCGGCGCGATCACGGCCGGCGATCTGACGATCAACGGCGTGTCGGTCGGTGCCGTCGCTGCCGATACCAATTCGTCGAACCGTGCCAGCAGCATCGCCGCCGCGATCAACTCGTATTCCTCGCAGACCGGTGTTGCCGCGACGATCCTCGATTCCGCACCGGGTCAGGTCGTGCTGTCCAGCTCGACCGGCAACATCGTGGTTGGCACGTCCGGCACCGCCACCGCGGCGTCGACCGGCCTTACCGCCGCGACCACCAACGCCACGACCAGCACTGGCTTTGCCGCGCTCGACCTGTCTTCGGTTGCCGGCGCAGACGATGCGATCAACGCGATGGATGCCGCATTGGCCTCGGTCAACACGACCCGCGCCCAGCTCGGCGCCGTGCAGAACCGCTTCGAGTCGGCGGTTTCCAATCTCGCGACGACAACCGAGAACCTCTCGGCCGCGCGTTCGCGGATCCAGGACACCGACTACGCGGCGGAAACGGCGAACATGACCCGCGCGCAGATTCTGCAGCAGGCCGGTACCGCGATGCTGGCCCAGGCCAACTCCGCGCCGCAGAACGTGCTCAGCCTGCTCAAGGGCTAAGCCACGGGGATGGGCGCCGGCCGGCATCCCGGCGCCCATCTGCTTTTGACCACGAACATGCGTGACCGCTGACGTCGACAAGGAAGGGAATTCGTTACAGACGTTTGGCGTCGGCTCCGGAGGATCCGGCAATGACAGAGATGATCAAAGCGGTGGAAGCGATGGCTGCGTCTTCAGGACGTGGCCTCGACGTCGTCGTGGCGCCGCCCAATATGTCCACGGCCACAGCCGATGACGACGCGGCACAACACGATGCAGCGAGCCACGCCGATGCTGACAGCGTGCGGCGGGCAATCGAGGCGATGTCCGAGCAACTGGCTGGTCACGATGTGGCACTGAGCTATCGCGTCGACCCTGAGTTGCATCGCGTGATCGTCGAAGTCGTTGACCGGAAGGACGGTAGCGTGTTGCGACAGATTCCAGGTGAAGAAGCGGTGCGCCTCGCACGAATGATGAACAGCGGGCAGGGCGGACTGTTACAGGCCACGGTGTGAGATCAGCATGACTACCATTACCAATGCTGGCGTCGGTTCCGGGCTCGATCTCGAGACGCTGATCTCCAATCTGGTCACGGCCGACAAGACGCCGAC
>DATCXY010000179.1:0-3914 GCA_036570585.1 Solimonas sp.
GATCGGCCTGATGCGCGCGACCGACCAGCTCTCGGCGATGGAAATGATGGCGGTCGATCCGATGCGCCACGTGATCGCGCCGCGCTTCATCGCCGGCGTCATCGCCGCCCCGTTGCTGACCGCGATCTTCTGCGTGATGGCGATCGGCGTCGCCGGTGGCCATGCGATCGGCGTCGAACTGCTCGGCGTCGATGCCGGCAGCTACTGGTCGCAGATCCGCGCCAACGTCGATATCCACGATCTGCTGCAGAGCCTGCTGAAATCGACCGTGTTCGGTGCGGTCATCAGCTGGATCGCCGTCTACCAGGGCTACAACGCCGCGCCGACTTCGGAAGGCGTATCACGCGCGACCACCTCCACTGTCGTGGTCTCGTCGCTGAGCATTCTGGCGCTCGACTTCATCCTCACCGCATTCATGTTTCGTTAACCGCTACGGGCTAGAGATCGATCATGCAATCCAGGGCCTTGGAAATTCTCGTCGGCTTTTTCGTCTGCCTCGGCGTCGCCGCGGTATTCGTGCTGACGTTTCGCGTCGCCAGCCTCGACACCGTCGGTAAGGGCGATGGCGTCTATCACATCAGCGGCCTGTTCCAGAACATCGGCGGCCTGAAGCCCGGCGCGGCGGTATCGCTGGCCGGCGTCAAGATCGGTCGCGTGCGCGACATCACGATCGACCCGCAGAGCTTCGAGGCGCGCGTGGCGATGGACATCTCCAGGCAGTACGACAAACTGCCGGAAGACTCCAGCGCCAAGATCCTGACCTCGGGCCTGCTCGGCGAGCAGTACATCGGTATTGAACCGGGTGGCATGGATGACTATCTGAAGGATGGCAGCGAAGTGACGCTGACGCAGAGCGCCCTCGTCCTCGAAAATCTGATCGGCCAGTTCCTGTCGTCGCAAGGCGATTCCAAGGACGACAAGCTCGCCGACGCGATCGGCAAGCTCGCCGATTCAATGCAGTCCAAGAATGGCGCGCCGGCAGGCGCCGCACCAGGAGCCAGCAAATGATTTCCAGCACCTTGAAACCACTACGTGGCCTTTGCCTTGGCGTGATCGCCGCGCTGACGCTCTCGGGTCCGGCATTCGCCGCGGCCGTGTCGCCGGACCAGGTCATCAAAAGCACGACCACCGCGATCCAGGCCGACATCACCAAGAACGTCAGCCAGTATCAGGCGAACAAAGCCAGCTTCTACAAGATGGTCGATACCCAGATCGTGCCGCACTTCGACACGACCTACATCGCCAAGGTCATTCTCGGCACGCATCTGAAGGAAGCCACGCCCGCGCAGGTTGCGCAGTTCGAAGCGGCGTTCAAGGACATGCTCGTCCACAGCTATGCGGACAAGCTGCTGGAGTACTACGACAGCGTCAATGTCGACGTGAAACCAGCCCGCCTCACCAGCGACGGCAAGCGCGCGACCGTCGACACGACCCTGAATCGCAAGGATGGCAAGCCACCGATCGCGGTCAGTTTCTCGATGCGTGACGACAACGGCGAATGGAAGGTCTGGGACATCAAGGCCGAGAACATCTCGCTGGTGCTGAACTTCCGCACGCAGATCGACGCCGAGATCAAGAAGAGCAGCATTCCGGCCGTGATCGAGCGCCTCAACAACGGCCAGATCCAGGCCGATGTCGATCACGACGGCTCCGCCGACAAGAAGCAGTGAGCGAGCTTCAGGGCGCCTTGCAGTTCTCGACGGTCATGCCGTGGTTTGCACGTGCCGACGAGCTTGCGAGGGCCGACATCATCGATCTGGCGGCGGTCACGCAATGCGACAGCGCGGGGGCCGCGCTGCTGCTTGAATTGCAGCGCCGCGCCCGCATCAAGGGGCGCACAGTGCGCTTTGTCAACGCACCCGCACAGCTGCGCGAACTGGTCGCGTTCTTCGGTGTGGATTCGGTCTTGAATCTCGCCGCCTGAACGCGGCATCGGGGATTGTGGATATGGGCAAGGGACGGTTGGAGGCATGGACGACGCTGGGCACTGCGGCAGCGATGCTGGCGCTGGCCGGTTGCGCCCACAACTCTCCGTACGAACCCGCCGATCCGCTCGAAAAAATCAATCGGCCGATCTACGCATTCAACATGGTCGCCGACCAGTACGTGCTGCGCCCGGTCGCCGTCACCTATGTCAATTACGCGCCACCGCCATTACGGATCGGCGTCAGCAACTTCTTCGACAACCTGTTTTATCCAGCAGTCATCATCAACGACGCGCTGCAGGCCAAATTCAAGCAGTCCGGCCTCGATCTGACGCGCTTCGTGTTGAACACCACTTTCGGCCTTGCAGGTCTGCTTGATCCAGCGACGATGGTCGGCCTGGAAAAGCATGATGAAGACTTCGGGCAGACGCTGGGACACTGGGGCGTCGGCGAAGGCTGGTACATCGTGCTGCCACTGTTCGGCCCGTCGACCAATCGCGATGTCGTCGGTCGCGTCGGCGACATCTGGACCTCGCCGCTGCAATACGTGAACCTTGACCTGCAGGATCGTCTCGAGTTCGCAGCCGTACAGGCGGTCGATACCCGCACCAAACTGCTCGACTTCGACAGCATCCTCAAGCAGCAGCTCGATCCTTACGTGTTCCTGCGCACCGCCTACCTGCAGCGGCGCCTCAATCAAGTCTACGACGGCAATCCGCCGGACGAGCTGATGGAACCGGCACTGCCGGACGATTGAGCGGCGCTGTCGTTTCAGCCCGCAAACTTCCTCGCGTTGACGAACATCTGGAACCACGGCGTCTTGCCGATACCGCCGGTCACCGCGAAATCCTGCGGCCACCACGAACCCGAAGTTCCGGCGATCGTGCGTTCCGGGTGCGGCATCAGGATCGTCACGCGGCCGTCGCTGTTGCAGACGGAACTCAGACCTGCCGGTGAGCCGTTCGGGTTCGCGGGATAAGTCGTCGCCACCTCGCCACGCGACGTGACGTAGCGCATTGCGACCTGCCCCGCCTTTTGCAGCGCGGCCAGATCGTCGCCATTCGCAAACTCGGCGCGACCTTCGCCATGGGAAACGGCGATCGGCAGTCGGCTTCCAGTCATGCCGGCAAAGAACAGCGACTGCGATTCGAGCAGTTCGACCTGCGACCAGCGCGCTTCGAACTGCTCGCTGCGATTGCGGCGGAATGCCGGCCAGTGTTCGGCCCCGGGCACGATGTCCTTGAGCGCCGCGAACATCTGGCAACCATTGCAGACACCGAGCGCGAAGCGTTCGGGATTCGCGAGAAACTGCTGGAATTCGCGGCGACCGCGCTCATTGAACAGGATGGTCTTCGCCCAGCCCTGCCCTGCGCCGAGCACGTCGCCATACGAGAAGCCGCCACAGGCGGCGAGGCCGGCGAAGTCGGCGAGCCTGACGCGACCTTCGAGCACATCGCTCATGTGCACGTCGACCGACTCGAAGCCGGCGGCGGCAAACGCGTACGCCATCTCGTATTGACCGTTGACACCCTGCTCGCGAATGATCGCGACTTTCGGCTTGCTCGCGATGTGCGCTGTCGCCGATGAACCTGCGTCCGGCGTGAACGATAGCGTCACCTGCAGCCCCGGATCGGCGGCATCGGCGAGCGCCGCGAATTCCTCGCTCGCGCAGTCCGGGTTGTCGCGCAGCGCGGCGATCCGGTGGCTGGTTTCGGCCCAGAGACGATGCCACTCGCTGCGCGATGCTTCGAGCACCGTCTTGCCGTCATGCGTGAAGCGCAGGCGATCGGCCGCCGTCACCACGCCGATGTCGTGCGCGCCAAGTCCGGCTTCACGCAGCGCAGCCACGATGCGCGGCGCGTCATCGGCACGCAGCTGCACGACAAAGCCCAGCTCTTCATTGAACAGCGCGCTCGCCGCGTCGCCGCTCAAATCATCGAGTGCGATGTCGACGCCGCAGTGGCCGGCGAATGCCATTTCCGCGAGCGT
>DATCXY010000180.1:0-2672 GCA_036570585.1 Solimonas sp.
TGGCGACCGTGTGCTGGTGCGCGTGATCGGCCTCGACTACAAGGGCCGGCCGGAAGGCGTGGTCGCCGAAGTGATCGAGCGCGTCAGCCGCAGCGTCGTCGGCCGCCTGCATATCGATCGCGGCGTCGCCTACGTGATTCCCGACAATCCGCGCGTGCAGCAGGATCTGCTGATTCCGGCCGAAGAACTGGGCGTGGCGCGGCATGGCCAGATGGTGGTCGCCGATATCGTCACGCCGCCGGGACATCGCACGCTGCCGGTCGGCCGCATCACTGAAATCCTCGGCGATCATATGGCGCCGGGTATGGAGATCGAGGCGGCGATTCGTGCGCACAGCTTGCCGAACGAATGGCCGCATGCGGTCGAGCAGGAAGCAGCGGCGATCCCCGATGTGGTGCTGCCCGAGCAGTACGCCGGGCGCGAAGACATCCGCAAGTTGCCGTTGGTGACGATCGATGGTTCCGACGCGCGCGATTTCGACGATGCCGTACATGCGCGCCGCGAACGCAAAGGCTGGACGCTGTGGGTCGCGATTGCCGACGTCTCCGCGTACGTGAAGCCCGATGCGCCGCTCGACAAGGAAGCACTGAAGCGCGGCAATTCGGTGTACTTTCCTCAGCGCGTGATTCCGATGCTGCCGGAGAAACTGTCGAACGGCCTGTGCTCGCTGAACCCGGACGTCGAGCGTCTGTGCATGGTTTGCGAGATGCGCGTGATGCCGGACGGCGAGATCGCCAAGGCGCGTTTCTTCGAAGGTGTGATGCGCAGCCACGCGCGGCTGATCTATGAGGACGTCGCGGAAATGCTCGACGCGCCGGAAGGCCCGAAAGCGCGCGGGCGCGCCACGATCCTGCCGCACCTGCAGACATTGAACGAAGTGTTCGAGGCGCTGTTCGTGGCGCGCGGTCGTCGTGGCGCCATTGATTTTGAATCGACCGAGACGCGCATCGTGTTCTCGGGCGAGCGCAAGATCGACCGCATCGTGCCGGTGCAGCGGAATCGTGCGCATCGCCTGATTGAAGAATGCATGGTCGCGGCCAATGTCGAGGCTGCGAAGTTCGTCGAGAAGGCCAAGTTGCCGGCGCTGTATCGCGTCCACGAGAATCCGGATCCGATCAAGATCGCGACGCTGCGCGAATTCCTTGCACTCAAGGGATTGAGCCTGGGTGGTGGGCCGAAGCCGAAGGCCGGCGATTTCGCCAAGGTGCTGCGCGAGGCCAAACCGCGGCCCGACATCAGCCTGATCCAGACGGTACTGCTGCGTACGCTGATGCAGGCGCGCTACAGCCCGGCCAACGTCGGCCATTTCGGTCTGGCGTTGACGCATTACGCGCATTTCACCTCGCCGATCCGTCGTTATCCCGATCTGTTGCTGCATCGCGCGCTCAAGCACGCCACGCTCAAGCGCGGCCTGTTGCGCCGTGTCCCGAAAGGCTTTGTCTACACGCAGGAAAACATGGAGGCGTTCGGCACGCATTGCTCGATGACCGAGCGCCGTGCCGACGAGGCGACGCGTGAGGTCACGACCTGGCTCAAATGCGAGTACATGAGCCATCGCGTCGGCGAGGAATTCGATGGCATTGTTGCCAGCGTCGCACCGTTCGGCTTGTTCGTCGAATTGTCCGGCCTGTATGTCGACGGTCTCGTGCACGTGTCCACGCTGAAGAACGACTACTCCGAGTACGACGAGCGCACTCATCGGCTCAATGGCAGCCGCAGCGGCATGAGCTACGGACTCGGTGATCGCTTGCGGATCAGGCTGGTGCGCGTCAATCTCGATGAGCGCAAGATCGATCTTGAATTGTTGCATCAGATTTCGCGTGGACCTGTTGCCAAGAATGCGCCGCGCAGGGAAACTGGCGGCAAGCCGGCGCCGAAGGCCGGAAAACGTTCAGACGCAATTCAGCCAGGCGCCAGAAAATCGCGCTCTGGACCACCTTCGAAGAAAACCCCAAGGAAACGTCCATGAAATATGTCCGCATTGTCGTCGTCGCGGTGGCCGTCGCTGGCTTATCGGCCTGTGCGACCAATGATCCCAACCAGCGCGCCAAGACCGGGGCAGTGCTGGGCGCGATTGCCGGCGGTGTGCTGGGCAATAACGTCAGCCATGCGACCGGCGCACCGATTGTCGGTGCCGCGATCGGTGCGTTGGCCGGCGGCGCGGCCGGCCACTACATGGACAAGCAGAAGGCCGAGCTGAACCGGCAGCTGGCGCAGGAACAGCGCAACAACGAACTGCAGATCACGCAGCTGTCGGATGGCTCACTGAAGGTGGGTATTGCCAGCGATGTCAGCTTCGATCTGAACAGCGCGCAGTTGCGCCCGAATGCGCTGGATACGTACGCGAAGATTGCCGGCATTCTCAAGAGCTATGACAAGACGGTCATTCATGTCGTCGGCCATACCGACACGACCGGCAGTGACGAATACAACATGCGCCTGTCGGAGAGCCGGGCCAATTCGGTGGCCTCCTATCTGTCGAGCCAGGGTGTGCCGAGCAACCGCATTCGCACCGAAGGGCGCGGAGAGCGCGAGCCGCTGATCCGCACCGCCGACAATGTCAATGAGCCGCGCAATCGTCGCGTCGACATCGTCATCAAGCCGGTGGTCGAAGGACAGGAGCAGCAGGCCTGGGCACCGCCGCCGTATCTCGGCGGCTAAGCCCTGCCTCA
>DATCXY010000181.1:0-2654 GCA_036570585.1 Solimonas sp.
CTTGCAGGGGTTCGTTCGGCGTGGCGGTCCGGCCGATCCAGTGAAACGGCGCGCTGGTCACAATCTCGCGCGTCATCAGGAGCGCGTGTTCGCTGTCTTGTGCGGCGATCAGGCGATTGCGTGCGGCGTCCTTTGCGATCACGAACCACGGCGCATCACGTGCATCGCGTACGCCACCGATACCCAGACCGCGGCGCTGACCCAGCGTGTAATACATCAAGCCCTGATGCTGGCCGATCACGCGGCCGCGGTCATCGACGATCTCACCCGGATCGGGCTTCAGGTACGTGGAAAGAAATTCGCGGAATTCGCGCTCGCCGATGAAGCAGATGCCGGTCGAGTCCTTCTTGCGATGGACCGGCAATCCCGCACGCGTTGCGATTGTCCGCACCTCGGGTTTGCTCAGGTCGCCGAGCGGAAACAGCACGCGTGCCAGCTGCGCCTGTCCGACGGCGGCAAGAAAATACGTCTGGTCCTTGTTGTCGTCGGCCGCGCGCAGCAGATGCGCGCCGTCATCACGATGTTCGATCTTCGCGTAGTGGCCGGTTGCGATGTAGTCGGCGCCGAGCCGCAGGGCATGCTCGCGAAACGGCGCGAACTTCACTTCCCGATTGCACAGCACGTCCGGGTTCGGCGTCTTGCCGGCCGCGTAGTCGGCCAGAAAACGTGCGAATACGCGCTCACGGTATTCGCGCGAGAAGTCGACGCGATGCAGCGGAATATCGAGCTCGTCGCAGACCGCGCGCGCATCCTGGAAATCGTCGGCCGATGTGCAGTAGCCCTGTTCGTCTTCGGTCCAGTTGACCATGAACAGGCCGGACACGCGGTAGCCCTGTTCCTTGAGCAGATGTGCGGTGACCGAAGAATCGACGCCACCGGACAGACCGACGACCACATGTGGCGCCGCCATCGCGCTCAATCCGATTTGAGATGCGCGATGATGTCCAGCGGCAGGCGGCGACCAGCGAGATAGTCGTCGACGCAACGCAACAGCATCGGACTGCGGTGGCGGCTGCGGCTGGCGACCAGCTCGTCGCGCGTCATCCACACGGCGCGTTCGATGCCCTCGTCGAGCTGATAGGCGGCACGCTCGCGAATTGCCTCGGCGACGAACGCGATGCGCAGGAAGCCGTAGCCAAGACCGACCGGCTCGTGATGATAGATGCCGAGCACATGCGTCGGGCGCACGTCCCAGCCGGTTTCTTCGAGCGCCTCGCGAATGGCACCTTCAACCAGGGTTTCGCCGCGCTCCCAGTGACCGGCCGGCTGGTTGAGCAGGGACGCGCCGTTGATGCGCTCCTCGACGATCAGGAAGCGGCCGTCGCGTTCGACAATGCTGGCGACGACGATATGTGGCATGCCGCTGTCGCTCACGGCAGCTTGCCGTCACGGCGCAGGTGGTAGTAGCCCTGCGGGTCGGGATTGCCGAGCGAGCGCAGCAGATTGACGACCAGCGGTGCGGCATTCGGCTTGGGGCGCAATTGCAGATGCAGTTCGTAGGAATGATCCGGCTTGGCGCGCGCATCGCCATTGACGTCGAGTGAGCCGCCGATGGTATGCACCAGCGCAAGAAGATCATTGCCGTCCGGTTTGATATCGGCCTGATAGTCGCCGAGTACAACCGGATCGCGCGCCAGCGTCCACGCCAGCCCCTGGATGCGCAGCGAACCCTCGATATCGCTGGGCCAGTCGCCGATCATCTTGAAGCGCGTCAGTTCGAGGTTGGCCTGCCCGTCGATGGGCGCGAATGGCTGACCGAATACCGACATCAGCGCCTTCAGGCTGCTGGCGATGCGCAGGTCGCTGCCGCGAATGACGCCGAAGCCCTTGCTGACGTGGCCCGTCATCAAAGTATTGCCGCTGGTCTCGAGATCGAGGCCGACGCGCGCCAGCAATAGTTCGCTGAGGCTGAGTTTCCAGTGCAGCTTCTCGGTCAGCGGTTGACCACGCACCATCACCGCCGCCGCGTGACCTTCACGCAAACTGCCTTCGACGCCGGCGAGCGTGACGGCGTCGCCCAGCTTCGGTTGCAACCAGCCATAAACCGTCGCGGCCGGCGCGAACAACACCAGACTAACGAGAAATGTCAGCGTGCCGGCGAGCACGTAAAGCGTACGCATGCGCATCAGCGGCTCAGGGTGAAGCGGGCGTTGACGAGGCCCGGAGCGGAGCCCTGGTCGATCTCGGCGCTGCTGACCTGAATCGCATAGCGGGTCTGCAGTTCCGTGAGCCAGTGCAGGGTGTTGTTGAACGGCACGTCCTCGAACCAGACCTTGACCTCGCGTTCGCCACTGCCTTCCGGCTGCACGCGCGTCGGTGCCTTGCCGAGTGTGCCGCTGCGGCTGGTCTGGTCGACAACCGACAGCAACGCGGCGCTGCGATCGACATTGGCGCCGCCCTGACTTTTTTGGGTAAGGCTGGCCGCAGCTTCGATGCGGACCGCCAGCGCGCGTGAGGCTTCCAGCGCCTCGGCATTGCGATGGTGCGCCTTGACCAGCGGCTCCCAGATGCCGAGATAGGCGATCAACACGGCAAGCACGGCGGCACCGACCACCACGATCACGCGCTCACGCGGTTGCAGCTGGGTGTAGGCGCCAATGGCGCGCGCCTGTAATTGTTCGATTGCGGGATTCATGACGTGGACAGGCGGACCC
>DATCXY010000182.1:0-18988 GCA_036570585.1 Solimonas sp.
CGCCGCAAGGAAGGTGTTGGCGATGCCGCCGCCGATGATCAGCTGGTCGGCTTTGTCGGCGAGATTATTGAGCAGGTCGAGCTTGGTCGAAACCTTGCTGCGACCGACGATCACCGCCAGCGGATGTTTGGGCGCCGCGAGCGCCTTGCCGAGCGCTTCGAGTTCAGCCGCAAGCAGCGGACCGGCGCAGGCAATCGGCGCGAATCTGGCAACGCCGTGCGTCGACGCCTCGGCGCGGTGCGCGGTACCGAACGCATCCATCACATAGACATCGCAGAGCGCCGCCATCTTCTTCGCCAGCGCTTCGTCGTCGGTCTTTTCGCCCAGGAGAAAGCGCGTGTTCTCGCCGAGCGCGATCTGGCCCGGTTCAAGCTCGACACCATCGATCCAGTTCGACACCAGTGGCACCGTACGGCCGAGCGCGTTCGACAACCACGCAGCGACCAGCGTCAACGAGGCTTCCGGATCGAGCTTGCCGGCTTTCGGCCGGCCAAGGTGCGAGATCACCAGCACCGATGCGCCCTTTTCCAGCGCGAGCTTGAGCGTCGGCAGCGACGCGCGCAGCCGCGCATCGGAAGTGATCTTGCCATCCAGGATCGGCACATTGAGATCCTGGCGAATCAACACGCGCTTGCCGGCGAGATCAAGGTCGGTCATGCGAAGAACAGTCATGGCAGTTTCCGTTTCAATTTCGTAAAAAGAAAAGCCCCGCGAGCGGGGCTTCCCTGGATTGTGTTGCGATTACTTCGCGACCACCCGCACCATTTCCAGGCACTTGTTCGAGTAACCCCATTCGTTGTCGTACCAGCTGACGAGCTTGACGAAGGTCTTGTCGAGTGCGATGCCGGCATCGGCGTCGAAGATCGAGGTACGTGCGTCGCCGCGGAAGTCGGTGGCAACGACCTTGTCTTCGGTGTAGCCGAGGATGCCCTTCAGTGCACCTTCGCTCTGCGCCTTCATCTCGGCCTTGATCTCGTCATAGGTCGCGTCCTTCTCCAGTTCCACGGTCAGATCGACCACGGAAACGTCGGACGTCGGCACGCGGAAGCTCATGCCCGTCAGCTTCTTGTTCAGCTCCGGGATGACCACGCCAACGGCCTTGGCCGCGCCGGTGCTCGACGGAATGATGTTCTCGAGAATGCCGCGGCCACCACGCCAATCCTTCTGGCTCGGGCCGTCGACGGTTTTCTGCGTCGCGGTGGTCGCGTGCACCGTGGTCATCAGGCCACGCTTGATGCCCCACTTGTCGTGCAGCACCTTGGCCAGCGGCGCGAGGCAATTGGTCGTGCACGAAGCGTTCGAGATGATCGCCTGGCCGGCGTAGGTCTTGTCATTGACGCCATAGACGAACATCGGCGTGTCGTCCTTCGACGGCGCCGACAGGATCACCTTCTTCGCGCCCGCATCGAGATGCTTCTGCGCGCTGGTCTTGTCGAGGAACAGACCGGTCGACTCGATGACGATGTCGGCACCGACTTCGTTCCATTTCAGATTGGCGGGATCGCGTTCCTGCGTCAGGCGGATCTTCTTGCCATTGACCAGCAGCGCGCCACCTTCAACGGCGATCTCGCCCTTGAAATTGCCGTGCACGGAGTCGTACTTGAGCATGTACGCGAGGTAGTCCGGGTCCAGCAGGTCGTTGATCGCGACGATTTCAATGTCGCCGCCGAAGTTCTGGACGGCCGCGCGCAGCACATTGCGACCGATACGACCAAAACCGTTGATGCCAACCTTGACTGCCATGGTGCTTTCCTCTGATCAAAGAAGTGAGCGGTGCGTCGCTCAGAAGCGTCGGTGGCGGCCTGGCCGCACGGACGCTGGAAATGAAGACGCCCCGAAAACGGGGCGCTTATTTTACAGGTTTACCGACTCAGCAGCTTTTCGGTCCGTTCAACAAGGTTTTCGACGGTAAAGCCGAAGTGCTTGAACACGGCGCTGGCGGGTGCCGATTCGCCGAAGGTATCGACGCCAATGACATCGCCATCAAGGCCGACGAACGCTCGCCAGTAGTGGCTGACCCCAGCCTCGATGGCGATGCGCTTGCGCAGTTCAGGCGGCAGCACGGTGTCGCGGTAGCCGGCGTCCTGCTGCGCAAAGACTTCGGCGCATGGGACGGAGACGACGCGTACGGCGCGACCCTTGTCGGCGAGTTGTGCGGCGGCCTTGACCGCAAGCTGCACTTCCGAGCCGGTGGCGATGATCACCGCTTCCGGTGCCGACTTCGGCTCCCACAACACATAGCCGCCACGCTCTGCGTCGGCCTGTTGCTGTTCGCTGCGCGGCTGTGCATCGAGATTCTGGCGGGACAGCGCCAGTGCTGCCGGGCCGGTGTCACGTTCGATCGCCGCCTTCCACGCGACCGCCGTTTCAAATGCGTCGGCCGGGCGCCAGACGTGCAGATTCGGAATCAGGCGCAGGCTGGAAACGTGTTCAACCGGCTGATGCGTCGGACCATCTTCGCCAAGACCGATCGAATCATGCGTGAGCACGTAGACGCTGCGCTTCTTCATCAGCGCCGCCATGCGAATCGCGTTGCGCGCGTAGTCCGAGAACACCAGGAAGGTGCCGCCGAACGGAATCAGGCCGCCGTGCAGCGCGATGCCGTTCATCGCCGCCGCCATGCCGAATTCGCGCACGCCGTAGTTGATGTAGTTGCCGGCGAACTTGCCGGCGCGCAGCGAGACGTGACCCTTGAAGTCGGTGCAGTTCGATTCGCCAAGATCGGCTGAGCCGCCGATCAGCTCCGGCAGCTTGCCGGTAATCGCGTCGAGCACGGCTTTGCTGGCCTTGCGCGATGCATTCGGCTTGTCAGCCTTGGCGGCATCGGCGAGTACGCCGGCGATCGTCTGCGTCCAGTCGGCCGGCAGTTCACCGCGCATGCGGCGCTGAAACTCGGCGGCATCCGCCGGGAATTTCGCGGCGTAATCCTTGAAGCGGACCTGCCAGTCCTGTTCGGCGACGGCGCCCTTGGCCTTGGCGTCCCAGCCCTTGGCGATCGCATCCGGAATCTCGAACGGTGCGTGCGGCCAGCCCAGCTTTTCACGCGCCAGCGCAACTTCCGCCTCGCCGAGCGCGGCACCGTGCGAAGACTCCTTGCCCTGCTTGTTCGGCGAACCAAACCCGATGAGGGTCTTGCAGCAGATCAGCGTCGGCTTGCCACTGCTGGCACGGGCGATGTCGAGCGCCTGCTTGATCGCTTCCGGCTTGTGGCCATCGACGTTGCGCACGACGTTCCAGCCGTAGGCTTCGAAGCGTGCCGGCGTGTCGTCGCCGAACCAGCCCCCGACTTCACCGTCGATCGAAATATTGTTGTCGTCGTACAGCACCACCAGCTTGTCGAGGCCGAGCACACCGGCCAGCGAGCTGGCCTCGTGCGAAATGCCTTCCATCAAACAGCCATCGCCGGTGAACACGTAGGTGTAGTGATCAACGATGTCGAGTCCGTCGCGATTGAAATGCGCGGCGAGCACGCGTTCGGCAATCGCCATGCCGACGGCATTGGCGATGCCCTGGCCGAGCGGGCCGGTGGTGGTCTCGACGCCAGCGGTAACGAAATTCTCCGGATGCCCCGGCGTCTTCGACTTGAGCTGACGGAAATTCTTCAGCTCCTCGATCGGCAAGTCGTAGCCGCTCAGATGCAGCAGCGCGTAGAGCAGCATCGAGCCGTGCCCGTTCGACACGACGAAGCGGTCGCGATTCGGCCACTTCGGATTGGCCGGGTTGTGGACAAGAAAGTCGTTCCACAGGACTTCGGCGATATCGGCCATGCCCATCGGCATGCCCGGATGACCGGAATTGGCTTTCTGGACAGCATCCATCGCCAGCGCGCGGATCGCGTTGGCAAGTTCGAAGCGGGTCGGCATGGTTTCCCTGCGGGGTACGGCGAAAGGGCACGTATTGTCCGGGTTTGACGGGGCGCGGGCAAGAATCGGAAACGCCCCTCACCCAGCCCTCTCCCCGCCTGCGGGGGAGAGGGCTGGGTGAGGGGCAGCGCCGTTCAATCGGACCGGGCCACCCGCCACTTCAGCTCGTGCGGCTTCTCCAGGCGTTCGCCGCCGATCGACGGCCAGATCATGCTGTGCGGAACGTCCTCGGCGGCCGGCTTGCTGAAATCGCAGACGCCATCCGGAAATATCTCCGCGAGTTGGGCGAGCTGTGCGTCGCCGAGCTTGCCGTCGTAGTCGGCCGGGTCGATCGGCCGCAGCTGGCAGCGGATGATGTCGTCGGTCTCCGGCATGCCGGCAACCATGCGCGGCGTGCTGGTCACCGGCAGCGCGAGGCCGCAGACGCCGAGATCGTGACCGTCGGTGCCGAAATCTTCTGGCACGTTGACGCGCAGCGGTACGTCGATCTGGAAATTCGGCACCAGGTCGTAGAGTGGCTGCACGCTGGGCAGCAGTGGCAGCTGCGCGAGGCCGAGCGGCAACAGGATCGCGTTCGGCAGTTCCAGCCGGCCACCGATCGTGCCGAACGTGCAGTAGTCCTGCGCCAGCGCGGGTTTTGTGGCGATCACGGCCTGCATGTGGTCGCCGCCGTACGGCGTGTCAGCCGCCTCGATGTTGCGCAGCCAGTCTTCCATCACCGGATAGCCGTCGGCCTGCGTGACGACGCCGCGCCAGATCGGCTGCGTGTCCTTCTGACCGGTATGCGCGAGCAGGCGCGCGCGGACAGTGAACGGCCGCACCGATTCATGGATGTTGGCGACCGGGATCAGATCGAGATACGGCGCGTGATCGAGCACCGGCGTTTCCGCGAGCGCACCGCGGCCGATCACGCCGCCGATCCGGTAGGCGGTCTTCGCCAGCTCCGGGTCCATGCGCATGCGCTCGGGAATGTATTCGCCGTTGATGCTGAAGCCGCCGATGTTGCGATTGACGTCGAGGAATTCGTCGGCCGAGATCGTGCCGTCGCGCAGCGCCTTGAGGCCGTATTGCACGCCGGTATTGTCCAGCGGGCGACGCGCGTAGCCGGTCTTCGGATCGCGGCCGAAGATGTTGACGTTGCCGTCCTGGATCGTGCAGCGCACACCGTCCGGATTGGTCTCGGCGTTGAAGCGCATCTCGTCCGGCACTGCTCCATTGCAGCCCTTGAACGGATCGAGCAGCGGCAGGAACGCGTCGACCCAGGACTTGCAGATCGCGTTGATCGGATTGCCGACAAGAATGCTGTGGCCGTCGACCGCCGACTGTTTCGCGATGCTCCAGTTCAGATTGCTGGTCTCGTAGTAGTGCTCAAGCAGACCGCAGTCGGCGACCGTCATCGCGGTGCTGAGAATGTCGGCGAAGGTCGCGGTCGGCATCGCGCCGCTGAGCAGGCCTGGCGCATTGTTGGCGATGTTGTACTGCTGCAGCGCCGCGCCCGAACCGTTGGTGCCGATCGCGAAACGCACGGGGCCGTAGTGATCGCCGATGTATTCCTTGACCATCATGGCGGTCTCGGCGCTGACCATGGGATTGCAGTGGTTGCCGAACGCGCTGAGCGTGTCGTGGACAATCAGATCGCCCTTGCCGAGCCGGTCGGCGATGCCGACCAGATTGATCAGCAGATTGTCGGCCGAGATTTTGTCCAACTCCAGCGCGCCGAGCACGATGTTCACGTCGCTGCTGCCCTGCTGATAGCCGGGACCGCAGGATTCGCCGAACACGTAGTAGACGTTGCGATCCCACTGCGCTGGCGTGAACGGCGCATCGGCGCCGCGCGCAGCTGGATCATCGAGCACCGACATGCGCGCGATGCCGCGATTGATCGTCGAGCTTTCGACGCGCACGACGAATGGCACTGCGCGCCCGTCCTCCGTCACGGTATTCATCACATCGGGCGGATACGGCGCGTACGGATCGATCAGTTCATTGAAGCCCTGCGTCAGCGCCGATCGATAGAACCACTGGTATTTCGTTTCGATCGAACAATCGCTGTCGATCGGCGCGCCGAGCCCGGCGTCTTCCGTGCGGCAGATGAACGGCGTCTGGTGCGGGCCGGAAATCACCGGCCCGGTGATCGGATGGTTGCGCACGGTGAGGCTCGCCGAACGCAAGCCGGCATCGCCTTCAACGGTCGCGCGCACGATGTTGTCGCCGTTGCGAAGGCCCGTGACCACGCCCTGTGCTTCGCTATCGGAAACACGCTCGAACGCGCCGCTGACGTCCGCGCCGTTGCGCGTCACCATGTACGACTCGCCCGGCGCCAAACCGCGAATCGCCATGCGTACGTCACCGCCGGTGACGGTGTCCGGCAAGGTCGACAGCGTCATCAGCTCGAATTGACCGGCCGCCAGCGGTGGCGTTTTCAGATTGTGGAAATCGGCATCGACTTCATTGCCATTGCCGCCGGCGACATCATTTGAAACCGGCTCGCTGCTGCCGCACGCGACGAGCATGCTCACCGCAACGACGAGGATGCCGCTCGCAAGAGATTGACGCATAACTCCCCCCATTTCGACTGACCGTCTCGCGTCTGTGCGCGTTGCCAGGCATGGTAGCGCGAGCATCGATGCACGACGGCGCATGGAGTGTTATTTCCCATCGGTATCGCGCCAATGCCGCACACGCAAAAAGCGCGGCTCCAAGAGCCGCGCCTTGCCTGCAATTGCCGAGTCGCGATCAGTTGATCGGCGTGCCGTCGATGCTTGCACTCATCGTCACGCTTTCGTCGCCACCGGAAATCACCTTGATCTGAATGCCGGAGCCGACGGTGACCCACATGTCCGTCGTCGCCGTCGCGCCGCTGACCGTGACGTCTTCCTGAAAATGGCAGGTCTCGAACGTGCCGGCCGGCACCGTCACCGACTCACGTGCCACGTACGTGCGCTTGACCGTGCTGGTCGTGTCGGTGCCCGGAATCGGGAACGACATACCGCCCGACGAAGCGGTGCCGCTGGACGAGACGGTATAGGTCTGCATGTAGCTTTGACCCGGATCCAGATCATAGCGGTCTTCGCGCGGCGGCTCGATCTTCGTGCTGATCGTGCTGTCGATCGGCGTCGTGACATGCGTCACCGTACCGAATGCGAGGCTTGAATAGCTATCGGCATCAACGCTGATGTAGCTCTTGGTCGTGCTCTTCGACGAGAAGGTCGGATCGCTGGCGACGGCATCGACATCGGAAACCGACTCGAGGGCGTTGTGTCCGTTGTAGGTCGTCATCTGGTTCGCCAGCGTGTCGCTCGTCGTCGTCAGCGTGACGCCGGAATCGCCGTCGGTCGTCCGAATGACTTGGTTGACGCGCGTGCCGACCACCGCGAGCTGCGGATTGAAGCACGCCCGCGCGCTGCCGCCGCCGGTCTCACCGCCAGTGGTTTCACCACCCGTTGTTTCTCCGCCGGTAGTTTCTCCGCCGGTAGTTTCTCCGCCGGTAGTCTCGCCACCGGTAGTCTCGCCACCCGTCGTGGCACCGCCCGTCGTCTCGCCACCGGTGGCCTCACCATCGGCGCCCGATGCCGAATGGTCGTTACAGCCCACCAACGCAATCGCACCCGCAACCGCGAGTGCAGTGAATGTCCATTTGATCCCCGCCATGATGCTTCCCCTCATTCCCTGGTGACCGCAGCGTGGCGGCTTCGCAGGTTTGCGGGTATCCCCTGTTCAGGTGGGGACGAACACTCAGGGAGATGTTCCGCCGTAGACGGCCTGGCAGCGCTCGAGATCGTGTGTGGTCGGAACCTGCGGCAACTGATCGTCGGGGACGCCCGGACAGTCAGCGGCGAGCGTCATCACATCGCCGCATTGCGTCGAGTGAGTCAGGCCGATGGCGTGGCCGAACTCATGGGCCATTACTTTCTCAAGCAGCAGCGGAGGCTTGCGGTTGAACTCGCCATGCCCCGAATTGAACGCAATATCGCGCTCGATCAGGCGGCCCGCGTGCGCCTTGCCGAGCGTCAGGGCACGTGGCTGCCGCGGCGTGCCTCGGGCCCAGCCCACAACGTTAGCGCCATCCATCTTTCCCGGGCGACGACTGGTTTTACCGAGATAGTCCGACTCGATGCCACAAGCCTTCCATTTTGCTGCGGCGGCCTGTACGAGAGCCAGCGCTGCATCGGCGTCGAGCCATGTCGGACTCTGCGTCGGGTCGTAGTACCAGTGGAACGTCTTGTCCGGCCAGGCACCAGGCGAGGGCTTCTCGGCCCTGCCCGCTGCCAGTGCGCTGGCCGGCAACAACAGCATCCAAATGATCAGGTATTTGCTCATGCGATGGCTTTGCCGAACCCCGGGGAAGAGGGCTAGCTCTTCGGTTGTAAATGCGCGATCTCGGCCTCGTATTCCTCAACAATGTCGCCGATTTCATCGAGCAGTGGATGCAGATACTTTTCGTACTTCTTCCAGCGCCCGGCTGTCGAGGTCGTGTAGATCGGCTTGCGCACCTGCGAGGCGCTTGCCGTACGTACCGGCCGGTCGGTATTGTAGAAATCGAGACAGCCTTCGTGCCATTCGAGACCGAGATAGGCGATCAGTTTCTTGGCCTGCCCCTCGACATCGGCAACATTGTCCTCGTACCGGATCTCGAGCATCGCATCCGGAAATTCACTGCGCCAATGCTTCATCAGCTCCCAGTAGCGCCGATAGTAGCGGCCAAGCTCGCGCAGGTTGTAGGACCAGACCTGACCCTCTGCAAAGTGGATCCGGTAACAGGACAGACAGGTTTCGACCGGATGCCGACGGCTGTGGATGATTCGCGCCTTGGGCAGGATCGCGTGGATCAAGCCGACCATCGTGAAGTTGCCCGGCATCTTGTCGACGATGCGTTTGTACGGCGTTGGTGCCAGCTTTTCGAGCCGATCCACATATCGTTGACCGCGCACTTGCCACGACGCGTTTTCCTCGTACGGAAACACTGCTTCGGCATCATTCAGCTTGATGCGGTTGTTGCCGAACAGGATATTGTCGACGACACCGGTCATGAACTTGAGCTCTCCAGCGCCGAAGACATCGGGGTGCGAAGAAAGAATCTGCTCCATCAGCGAAGTGCCGGAGCGGGGCATGCCGAGGATGAAAACCGGCAACTCGCTCTCGCAGCCTGGCTGGCGCGACCGCTCCAGCATCTTGGCGTTCACCGCCTTCGGCATGAGCTCGAACATGCGTGACGCGACACGCTCGTTGTACTTTTCCAACTTTCGCTTCTTGGCGCCAGCGATGGCGTAATGACGGTAGGCTGTCTCAAGCTCGTTCACGTCGTCGTAAGCTTTCGCCAACGCATAATGCAACTGCACCTGATCCAAGGGTGCCGCTTCGGCAAGACCCGAAGCCACGCCGTTGAGCCGGGTGAAAACAGGGTCGCCGTAACTGTATTTGTAGTCCGTCCCGAAGGTGCGCAGTGCAGCCGGCTGGTCCGGCTTGACCGCGAGCGAGCGGCCGATCAGCTCCTGCGAGCGTTCGATGTTGCCCGCCATGCGCTCCATCACGCCCCATTCGTGGAGGATCCGGTAGTTGTTCGGGCTGAGTGAGTCGGATTTTTCCAGCGCCGGTCGTGCCAGCGGAATCTCGCCGTTGCGATGCGCCAGCACGCCGTACGCGAAGATGAATTCCACCTTCTTCGGATACTTCTCGACCATCTTCTCGAGCGTGTCCTGCGTATAGCGATCACGATTGGCCCGCTTCAGCGCATCGAGCCAGGTGTCCAGCGAATCGCCATAGAGATCCTCGCGCAGGACATTCTTTTCCAGCGTCTGGATCGCAGCGTCCTGCTCCTTGTTCTCGATCTGGATCAAGGCAAGCTCGTGGATCGCGGCCTTGTAGTCCGGACTCGCGGCGAGCACCTGCCTGACAAGCTTCTCGGCTTCGCCCAATGCGCCCTTGTGGCGACGGCAACTCGCCAGGCCCACAAGTATTTCAGGATGCTTCGGCAGCTTTTCCTGCACTTGCGAGAACAGCTTCGCCGCCTGCTCGTACTGCTGGGTTTTGAGCATGCAACGCGCCAGGCCGATGACGAGATCGGCCTCCTGAACTTCCGGCTTGTCGTTGATCAGTTGCTTGTAGGTATGGATCGCCAGCGGAATCTGCCGCGTGGTCTCCAGCAATTGAGCGTGACGGATCGCCAGTTGGCGATCCTGCGGCTGCTTGCGCCGCGCCTGGCTCAGTATCTTCAGCGCATCGCTGTAGCGCGACTGCTTCTCCAGTTCATGTGTTTCGCGAACCAGCGCAACCGTATCCTGCATCTGCATTTACCTTCCACTGAAAAGAAAAGGGGGGCTGCAAGCAGCCCCCCTCGATCAGACAAACAGCGAACCGCGATTTAGACGAAGCTGTCGACCGCGACGTTGGAAAGCGTCGTGTTGGTCAGCTCGATCACGTAGTCAACGGTGTTGTCAGCATTGTAGTCCACCGCGACGAACACGTTGTCGCCCACCTGACCGGCCGCCAGCGACTTGTCGGCGCTGTCGGCATTTGCCAGGAACGAAGCGAAGTCGGCATACGTGCCTTCCGTGTATTCCGCCAGCGTACCTGCGCCAACACCGGTATGGATGTGATCGGCGCTGTACAGGAAGTCGGTGATCTTGTCGGCCGTCGCTTCCGTCTTGCCGGTATTGGTGTCGAGGAAGTTGAACGTATCCGCGCCCGTGCCACCGGTGATGGCGTTGGTGCCAGCGTTGTCGGTGATGGTGTCACCGTAGGCAGAACCGATGATCGTCGCCGCACCCTCGTAGGCCGACACGTCGATCGTCGCTGCAGCACCGTAGCCGCTGTAGTCGACGCCACCGATGGTGATGTCGCCACCCGTGCTCACCGCACCCATGACGTTCGCCGCGAAGTCATCGAACGAGGCGCCGTTGATCAAGCCCTGATCGCCGCCGGTCACCGAGACTACACCCAACGTCACATCACCCGTCGCCGAGATCGAGAAGTTGAAGTTGTTGGCGTCCGTGACCGGGTTCGCACCCTTCGCGTCGCCCACGTTGAAGCTGACATCACCGATGACGATGTCGCCGTCGTTGAACAGATCGACCGTCGCCGTCGCGTGCTCGCTCACCGCAGCATCGACATTGGCGTTGACGCTCAGGTCCAGGCCGCCGACCGTCAGCGTGCCAATGCTGGCCGCGCTCGACGCACTGACGTACAGGTACGCATCCGCGCTCGCACCAGTCACGTCCATCACGACGTTGCCGAGCGTGATGGTGCCGATGTCGTGTGCGCCGTCGCTTTCGGTCGTCAGGTAGGCCGACACGTAGGCACTGGTGCCGTGCGCGTTCAGCGTGATGTCGCCGACCGAGATGTCGCCGATGTCGCCGCCGGTGTTGAAGACGTACATGTCGTATTCAGCGGTGCCATCGCCCGTCGCCGACAGCGCGATATCGCCGATCGCCACGTTGCCGATGTCGCCATTGGTCGCGTACAGATCGAACGAGCCGTAGAAATAGCCCGTGCCGGCCGTGACCGTGACGTCGCCGACGCTGGCGTCGCCGATCGACGCGCCGCTGCCGTGAATCTCCACCGTGGCATTCGCGTTTGCACCGAGCACCGCGCTGATGTTGCCGATGTTGAGGCCGCCGAGGCTGCCGTTGGCGGCTTCGACCGTGATCGACACTCCTGCCGACGAGGACACGCCGTTCGTGCTGAACAGGCTGATGTCGCCGACGCTGACCACGCCGATGCTGGCCGTGCTGGCCGAATCGTGGGCGTACGCCGACATCGAATAATCGAAAGTCGCGCCATCGTTCAGCGTCGCATCGATCGCGCCGATCGTCACGTCGCCGATGGTCGCCGTACCGGTGCCATCTGCGGTCGCTTCGACCATCAGGCTGTACTCGACGTCCGCATTGACGCCCTCATCCGTGACCAGATCACCGATCACCACATTGCCGATCGTCGAGTCATGGCTGACGTTGCCAGAGGCCGAGATACTGATCGACGCTTCCACCGATGCGCTGGTGTCGACGCCGAGCGTCATGTTGCCGATCGTGGTGTCGCCGACCGAAGCGTCACCCGAGCTGGCGTAGGCGTAATGTTCGATCGTCACCGACGAACTGCTCGACTGGCCGATGCTGACCGAAATGTCGCCGATCGTCAGGCCGCCGACCGTCGCGTTGCCGCTGGTCTGCGCATAGGCACTTGACGTGATCTCCAAATCTGCGTCGGTCACGTGCGCGCCGGCGGTCATGCTCAAGCCGCCGATCGACACGTCGCCGACCGTCGCGTTGCCGCCGCCTTCAGCGGAAGCGGACACCGACACCGAGAATTCGGCGCCACCGGAGTCACCGACGCTGACGTCGACCAGGCCGACCGAAACGTTGCCGACCGTTGCGCCGCCGCTGCCATCGCTCTGGGCAGTGACGAAGACCTCACCGAACACCTCGGCCTGCGTGCCGGAACCGCCGACCAGCGTAACGTCGCCGACCGAAACGTTGCCGACCGTCGCCGAGCCGGAGCCGAGGCCGGCATAGGCGGTATCGCTCACATACATGGTGACGCTGGCACTGTCGCCGCCCGTCAGGCTGATGTTGCCGACGGTGACGTCACCGGCCACGGCGCTGCCACTGTCTGCATCGGCGTAGTTGCCGATGTCCAGATACGCCTCGCCGCTGTCGCCGACCGAAAGCGCGACATCGCCGACAACCACGTTGCCGCTCGTCACGTCATCCGACGCGTGCGAGTTGTACGCATAGTTATAGGCCGTGAAATCGAGGCTGGCATTCGGACCATCGCCGACCGACACTGCCACGTCGCCGAGCGTGAGATCGCCGACCGTGTTGTAGCCGCTGTTCGAGATCGACGCGTCCACCGAGCTCGACATGTCGAGCGCAACGCTGATGTTGCCGACCGTCACGTCATGCGTCGCGCCGGCAACTTGCCCGCTCGCCGACACCGTGAGGGAAAACTCCGACGAAATGCCGCCGGTCACGTCGATGTCGCCGACCACGAGCGCACCCGGACCACCTTCGTCCGTGACGCGAACGTCGAATTCGCCGAGCTTGCCGACGTCGGCGCTGATGTTGCCGACCGTGATGTCCAGCGCGTTCGGATTGCTGTAGGAAATGCCGAAGGCGGCAGTCTCGCCGATCGCCACCGTGGCGTCGACGTTGTTGTCAACCCATGAAATCGCGCTGTTGTGGTCCGCGGAGACACCGCCCACCATGTCGTTCGTGAACTCGGCAACCACGGCACCGGCAACACCCGCCGCAACCGACATGCCGACACCGACTTCGAGATCGGTGAAGAACGCCTGCATGCCGTCGGCGCCGTCAACCAGGTTGATCGAACCGACGTCGGTCCACAGCGTGGCATTGAACGAAGCCGTGCCGGTACCGGCAGCATTGACAAGATTGACCGCGCCCAGATTCTCGAGCGTCGCCAGCGGCTGCGGACCGTCCAGCCCGACCTTGAGATCAAGGACCGTGTCGCCATTGCCGATGATGTGGTCACCGACCGTGAACGTGCCCGGCACGAGAATCGAGAAGCCATTGGCCACGCCGTTGACGTGATTGGCGCCCGAGGTACCCGAGAAATCGAGGGAGTCCTGATTCTGGGTCAGCACCTGATCCTGAGCCGCCGGATCGGTGACCGTGACCGATGCGGTCTGGTCGCCTACCGTGACCGTCAGGGTTTGTGCGGCCTCGGTCACGTTATCTTCGGCCGGCGTGATGGTGATCACGCCCTTGCCGTCATCACCGATCGTGACGTTGCCAGAAAAAGTCTCGGTGCCATTGGCCGCGGTCCACACGAACGTGGCGCCCGGCGTGCCGGTCACGGTGAACGAAACGGCGTCACCTTCGGCAACAGTCGCTGCCGACGACGCGATCGCCGTCACTTCGGCGTCATCGTGGTGTCCGCCGCCGCCATTGCTGGCCGCGATCGCAATGCCGCCGCCAACCAGGGCGACGCCACCGATGGCGAGCAAGGTGCCGGTGCTGATGCCTTCGTTGCCGGCGCTGGCGGCGCTGATCAGCGAGCCCGCGTCCGCGAAATCAAAGACCGTCGCATCGCTGGCAGCTGCAGTCGCGCCATCAACAGCTGCGCCGCTGTCCGAAGCCGACGCAGTCTGATCGCTGCTTGCGGTCTGTTGATCGCTGACGGCGTGTTCGTGATCTGATTCAGTTGCAGGAGCCTTCTCGTCGGCGTCCGGCAGGACTTTCATTTTTTTCAGAAGGTCTGCAGCGTCGTGCTGCTTCGAAGCAACCGCGACTTCTTCAACGCCCGCACGCGATGCGCGGTCGATTTCATCCTTAGCCATTACCGTAATCCCCTAACGTGAACTTTCTTAAACGAGTTATCCAACACAAGCGCCTTAAAGCGAGCAACCAGAACAAAAGCGCGTCCGGCATTGCAAAAAGCGACGATGCAGCCCCTCTTTGATCGTAATGTAGGTGAGCCCCGAAATAGTGTCAACAAAATCTACAGCTTTGTTTCTTCTTTGCGTACGCCTGGCCATCAAACAACGTGACTCAGTTCACAGCGCCGGCAACGATTCATACCCGTCTCCCCGATTTGCTAGCGCTCGACCAGCGCCTCGCTGCTCACTCGGCGGAGAGGTTTAAGCAAGTACTGGGCCACTGTTCGCTCGCCAGTAATAATCTCGACCCGAGCGGTCATGCCAGGAATCACGTCAATTTTGTCGCGATGCTCTTTCGGCACCTCGTCAATCTGAATGTGGACGCGATAGTACGGCTGCTCGTCCTTTTTCAGATCCTCCTCAATGGTATCTGCGCTGATATAGGACACGTGCCCCTTCAGCGACCCATAGACGGTGTAATCATACGCGTCGAGCTTTACATTGGCATGAAGGCCGAGCCGAATAAATGCCACGTCCGCGGACTTGACTTTTGCCTCAATCAGCAATGGCTCGTCGGACGGCACGATCTGCATCAGCTCTTCACCGGACTTCAGCACAGCGCCCATGGTGGTGATGCGGACGTTCTTGACGATACCTGACATTGGCGCACGCAACTGCGTCGAATTCAAAGCCTGCTGTCGCTGCCGCAGCACCTGCTCTGCCTGTTCGAGATCGCCACGGTTCTTCGCGAGATCGGCTTGCGCCTCCTGCCGGTAAGCATTGCGCTTGTTGACGATGGTCGACTGAATTTCGTTGACCTGCCCGCGCGTTTTCAGAACTTCCGACAACGACGCATCACCGGTTTTTGTCAACTCCTCGACCAGATCCTGTTGCTGCTTGGCGAGTTTCATTGACTCCTCGAGACCGCTCAGCTCCTGCGCCTGCAGCTGCCGCCGACGCTCGAACAGATCACGTTGTGAACTGACAATGTCGGGATAGGCCATGACGTCTTTCGAGAACACCAGCGCGCGCCCTTCGAGCTCTGCATCCGCCCTCTGGATCGCGGCGCGAAGCGAAATGACCTTCGCGCCTATTTCATCGGTGCTCGCCGCGAAGCGGACAGTATCGAGTTCCGCGAGCAGATCGCCGGCCTTGACCGTACTGCCCTCTTTTACATGCAGCTTTCGCAGTACGCCGCCATCGACCACCTGGATCACCTGCGAGCGGCTGGAAACGATGACTGTGCCGGGCGCTCGTACCTGCTCATCAAGTGTTGCCCACGACGCCCACACAACGGCTGACGCGACGACCAGAGAAATGATGGAAATGAGCCGATAACCGCGCTGGACCCGCAGCGGTTCGCCCCGGGAAAATAAGCGCTCTGTAAGATCCATTAGGAGTTCACCGCGGCAGAGGGAGGCAGCGACTTGGCTGCGGCGGCCGCCTGCAGCGCGGCCTGCTGCTGCATGCGAATCTTTTGAGCAGGTGCATCTGCCTTGATAGCGCCATCTTCGATGAGCATCATGCGATCGGCAATCGCCAGCCAGCGTTGCTTGTGCGACGTGAAGATAATGGTTTTGTCGCGCGACAGTTCGCGCAACAGGACCACTAGTCGCTGCTCAGATTCTTGATCGAGGCTGGCCGAGGGTTCATCAAGCAGCCAGATTTTCGGGTTCTGCAGAACCATGCGAGTCAAGCCCACCATCTGCCGCTGCCCGCCGGAAAGTCCGCTGCCCCCTTCACGGATCGGCAGGGCCAAGCCCAGTGGATGCCGGCCGAGCGTCTGGATCAAACCCGTCTTTTCCATGGCGGCGCGCATTTGCTCTTCACTCGGCACGCTCATGCCAAGGGCGAGATTCTCGGCGAGAGTTCCCGAGAACAGTCGCACTTCCTGCGGCAGGTAGCCGATGACCTCGCGCAGCCAGCCCGGACGGCATTTCTGCATGTCCATGCCCGCGATCAGCATCTCACCTTCATTCGGTGTCGCAAGCCCCGCCAGCAGGCGCAGCAGCGTGCTCTTGCCGCTGCCGTTGCGCCCCATGATGGCCACGCGCTCGCCAGCGCGGATCAGCAGTGATTCGGCCTGGAACTGCGGGGCGGAATTCATGTCGTACGAATACTTTACTGCCTTGACGGCCAGATCGAGCGGCGCAACATGTGTATGGGCCTGACGCGACGGGTCATCGTCCGTCGGGTAACTCAGGACCTTGTCGAGGACCTGCAGCGAATGACGCGCATGGTGCCATTGCAGCAACAGGCGTGTGATCTGCGACGTGGAATTGAGAACGCGGCTGGACAGGATCGAGCAGGCAATCAAGCCACCCATCGTCAGATGTCCAGCTTCGATGACGTAGACACCGGCGATGATCACGCCGATGTAGCTGAGGTTCTGCAGCATCGCGGAAGCGAACTGGGCATACGAGCTCAGGCTTCTCAGTCCCGTACCGATGTCTCCAGCCAGTCGCGTAGCGTGCAGCCATATATCGCTGAAACGCGGCTCGCCACCTTGAGCCTTGACGCCTTCGGCGCCGGACACGGCTTCAAAGAGGATGCCGGTACGTCGTGCTGCCTCATCGTTCTCGCGGGCCTGCAATTCGGCGGTCGGCCTGTATACAGAGAAGCCCACCGCCAGACTGATAGGCACGAAAAAAACCAGCACAAGCGCTACCGGGCCCCCGATCATCCCGACGATGGCGATGAACAGCACAATGAACGGCAAGTCGGCGATCGCAAACAGGGTCGTCGATGTGAAGAACGTCTTCACCGATTCATAATCCCTGATCTGCGCAACCAGCGACCCGACGCGCGGCGGTCGGCGATCGAGCTTCAGCGCCATGAGACGCTCGAAGAAATACAGCGACAAGGCCTCATCAAGCCGCAGCGTCGAAGCTTCAAGCAGCTTGAGCCGGATTAGCTTGAAGGCAAGCTCGAACAGATAGGCAAGTAGAACACCGCTCGCCAGAACCCATAGCGTCGCGTACGCGAAGTTCGGAACCACGCGATCGTACACCTGCATCGTGAAGAGCGAACTCACGACTGACAGCAAATTCATCAACAGACTGACGAAGCCGACGCGCCAGAACAAGCCGCGATGATCGCGCAACGCGGTCAGAATCGCTTCGGTCGCCGGCCCACGCTTTTTCTTCTCGACAAAGGGCTCGTCTGCGATAACCGGCGCGATCGGAATCAGCAGCGTGGCCACCGGCGGCACATTTTCGGCAGAACCACTCAGCCACTCGACCCGCATGGGTTCGCCGTCAGCTGCAAGCCTGGACACGATACCAAACGAATCGCCGTATACGATCCAGGCCGGCATTTGGGCATTGTGCGCGAGCCCAAGCGGAACGTGCTCAACATCGTGCCCGGCGAACAACCAACCCCAGGCAGCGCAAAGCTTCTCTTCGAAATTCTTGCCTGCGACGGTCTTCCAGGTCTGCTCGACTTCCGTGCGCGCGGCATGCAAGCCACGCCGTCGCGACATGTCGCAAAGGGCATCGATGGCTGTCGCGTCGCTGATGACGCTTGTCGTGCTTACCGCTTTCGTATTGCTGCTCATTTTGCAACGGCCTCGCCACTATCACTCACCATCCGTGCCCCCAGACGCTCCCACTGCATGCTGTCAAGCACCAGCTTTTCTGTGGCGTACCAATAATTCTTGCGCACCGCGATCGACTGCATGAGATTGTCGTTTGCTTCGCGCTGGGCATTGAGTACCTCCAGCCAGCTTTTGCGGCCTGCTTCGAACTGGCGCAGATAGCTCTCAACCAGCGCCGTCGTCGAATTGGCTGCCTCGTACTGAACTTCGAGTTGCGCGGCAGTTCCCAGCACCTGGGTCTTGTCGATCTTGACTGTCGACTCGATATCGCGGTCGGCCGCGACCAGCTGCGCTTTGACTGCATCGAGTCGCTGCTTCTCGGCTTTGTACCCGAACAAGCCCTGCACGCCGTTGTTGCTTTGAAAGGAAACCACGAGCAACGTGGCATCGTTGCTTGGATCGAACTGCACGCCATCAAGTTGGCGCCGGTTCTGGATCGAAATTTCAGGCCATAACGCGGCCCGCGCGTTGCGTGCGGTTCCTTCCTGAATGTCGATCTGCGCGCGCGCCGCCAAATACGCCGGATGCAACTCACTACGATTTCCGCTCAAGGCGAATTCTTCGTCGCTCATCACGGTGTCCTCGCTCGGCCATGCGAGTGCACCCGGAGCGGCATTGAGCAGCGTCTCGAGCTGCGCTCGATTGCTCAGGAGTGCTGCACGGGTCGCTTCCATGCTGGCTTGAGCCTGGCGCAATCTCGACAACGCCGTTTCGACATCTGCCTGCGGCGCGACTCCCTGCTCGGAGCGGCGCTTGATCGTTGCGAACAACCTGTTGAGCGCAGCAATGTAGTTATTCCACTGGATCATCTGATCCTGAGCCTGGAGGACATTGAAATATGCCTGCAGGGTGCTTTGACCCAGCGCTAAACGAATCTTTGCAAGCTCAGCGAGGGCCGCTTTTTGACGTGCCTTGGCGATATCGACTTGAGCGTTCGTCGAGCCCCCACTCCACAACGGCAGGACGATATACAACGTCGAAATGCTGTCTTGCGAATTTTCCGCAAGCGACGACTGCACTTGCAGGTACGGGAAGTAGCCGGCGCGCGCGGCAGTAATGTCATAACCGCTTGCCTTTACTGCCTCTTGTTATGTCCGCCACCATCTAAGTCTTAACCGCCGCCTGCAACCCGCAGTGCGTCAGGGGCAATTCCTGCACTCTTCCCAAACCAGCGCAGGACATCGTAGACGCAAGATA
>DATCXY010000183.1:0-5796 GCA_036570585.1 Solimonas sp.
GTTTCGGTTCGTGCAGCCGATCCCCCCGTGCGCCATCGTGGGCGACCAGCACGCTCGCCGGATCGAGGTTCGGCAGAAGCCGGAGTATCTCTGTCCGCAGTTGTTCCGAGATCACCACGAGGCCGAGAAAGCCGGCTTGCACGGCGAACGCCTGAAGTTGCGCCGATTGCGCCGATCCACGTGGCGGATGATGCAGCTCCAGTGCGGTCGGATAGCCGGCTGCCGCGAGTGCGCAGAGTGCATTCATCCGGCGGCCGTAGTAAATGACTCCCGGGCTGACGCCGAACAGCCAGGCTCTCAACCGGAGAGCATGCAGCCACAGCTTGCGACTGATGGCCGATTCGTACACAACGCGAAACTGGTTCCGCAAGCCGTATAGCTCTTCGATCGGGCAGTGGGCTGCGCCGCGCTTGCCCCGTAACACGACCGTCTGCAATTGTGATGCAAATGCATCGCACATCTGTACAACATGCACGGCATTTGCTTCGTTCGATGGCAATGTTGATTTGGACGCGTAGACCAGCGAATGCTGCATCGTATTGTGTTCTAGCTGATCGTACGTGGTGCCATGCGCCACAGGGCCACGTAGTGGTTCAATGCTGCGTCCAGTGAAAATTCAGCGGCGCGCGCCTGTGCCGGAGCAGGGTCTGCGGGGGGGGCGCGCAAGGCATCGGCGATCGCCGCCGCCAGCGCATCGATATCTCCCACTTCCACGAGACGGCCGAGGTGTCCGGATTCGAGAATTTCTTCCGGGCCGCTGGGGCAGCGGGTGGCGACCACCGACATGCCGAGCGCGAGTGCTTCGATCAGTACCGCCGGCAGGCCCTCTCGACGTGACGACAGTACGAACAGATCGGAACGCGCCATCCATGGCGCTGCGCTGGCCATGCGCCCCGGCAGCGTTGCTGAACCCTGAAGACCCAATTGTTCGAGCAGATCCTGCAGCTGCTGGCGTGCCTTGCCTTCGCCGAGAATGATCAATTTCGCGCCGAGCTCTTTCGGCAGCTTGGCAAAGGCGCGCAGCAGGTCATCGAATCCCTTGACGTGGTGCAGCCTGCCGACGGCAATGATCACGGGGCCCTTTTTGTCGTTGAGCCAAGGGTGATCGACCGGCTGCGCTGCGGCATCGACAAAGTTATGCCGGAACGCCGGGTTGTAGATAGTGTGCAGGCGGTTGCGCTGCACGCCGAAGTTGTCATGCAGGTCCTCGGCAAGGCCATTGCTGACGGTCACGACCGCGTCGGCATCATTGAAGTATCGGCGCACGGCCTGCGTGGTGCGCCGGTACTTGATGGCCTTGCGCCATGCCGCATCAGCCGACAGATTTTCGCGCTGCGTGAGCATGACGTGGACCTGATCGCCAAAGCGCCGTTTCAGTCTTGCCGCACGCAGATTGTAGTAGTCCAGTGCGGCGACCACGCGAACACCGGGATGTGCCCCGACGTAGCGCCTCAGCCGGAAGCCGGCCAGGATTCCCTTGCCGAGCAGGACACGACGGATTCGTGCATCCAGCAGCGGCTCATCAATGAAACGTCGCGCCGGGGCCTCAGTCAGAATGTCGACTTGATGGCCGGCTTCGACCAAGGCATTGGCCATGGTCAATACCCACTGACGCACACCACCGCCGGAACGTTTGGGCCACCCCAGGAGATTGCAGTAGAAGGCAATGTGCAAGGGGGCTTCGTGCTGCGGTGAATTCATAAACTTCGTGGCCGAACGACGGTGGGCATGTGAAAATGCGGACCTGCAGTTTCACATTAAATCATGAAGTCCAGGCAATCGTAGCAATGATGATGAAAGTTGTATTTCCGTTCCTGGCTCAGCTTCATCAGGTCCTGCATTCCTTGCCGATTGCCTTGCAGCTGGCTCGTCGTCATCCGGACATCGAGGTGCATTTTGTCTGCGCGACGTCGGCGCATGTTGATTTTGTCCGCCGGCTCGCGCACGAACACGCGCCCGACACGACGCTCCATGACGATGGCTGCTTGCGGCTTGGTTGGCTTGAGCGCATCGGGATTGCACGTGGTGGCGTCATGCGCCACAAATCCTATGCGTTGCTGCTGAGTCGCAACTACTTCTCGGGTTTTGACGCCGTCGTCACGCCGGAGCGCACCTCGCTTTTCCTGAAAAAATTGCGTCTGCCGAACACGCGTTTGATCTGGACGCGGCATGGTGCCGGCGATCGTGAGATCGGCTTTGCCGACGATATTGGCCGTTTTGATTTCGTGCTGCTCGCCGGACGCAAGATCGAGCAGCGTTTGCTCGAGCGTCAGTTGATTCGTCGCGGCGATTACGCAACTGGCGTCTACGCCAAATTCGACTGGATGAATCCGCGGGCCGGCGAGCGACTGTTCGACAACGATCGGCCGACGGTGCTGTACACGCCGCATTTTCGTCCCGCGCTATCGTCGTGGCCGAAATGGGGTATGGCCGTGCTCGATCTGTTCGCGAACAGCAATCGCTACAACCTGATCTTTGCGCCGCATGTGCGTCTGTTCGACCCGCCCGCAGCGGAGTGCTATGCGCAGTTCGAGAGGTACCGCAAGCTGCCGCATATGCATATCGACCTTGGCAGTGAACGCTCGATCGACATGAGCTACACCGGCTCGGCCGATCTCTATCTGGGCGACGTCAGCAGTCAGGTCGCGGAGTATCTGTATCGTCCGCGTCCCTGTGTCTTCCTCAACGCACAAGGCGTCGATTGGCAGGAGGACCCGAACTATCGATTCTGGTCGCTGGGGCCGGTGATCGATGACGTACAGGCACTCGCCGCCGGCCTCGAAACGGCGTTTCAGACGCATGCAGATTTCGAAGTCGGACAGCGTCGCTATTTCGATGAAAGCTTCGGCGTTGAACCCGGTGTGCCAACGGCCGCGCGAGGAGCCGACGCCATCGCCGAATTTCTTCGGCGCAGATCAGCGGCAATCGGCCGCTAATCTGCCGGCTCTACAAGATCGCAATGCGCTGATGCTGGTCCTGCAGCGCGGACAGGTCGGCAGCCAGCTTGCGCTGATGCTGGTGTGCCTGTTCCTGCACGGCCGGCGGCGCCTTGCCGAAGTTCGGGTTGGCGATGCGGGTGGCGGTCTTTTCCAGATCGCTTTCGAGTTTGGCGATCTGCTTGGCGAGGCGTGCGAGTTCGGCGTCCTTGTCGATCAGTCCGGCCATCGGCACCAGCAGCTTGGTTGTGCCGAGCAGTGCGGTCGCCGACTGCGGCGCGGCTTCGTCATCGCTGAGCACGCGAGGTGATTCGACGCGCGCCAGGAATTCGATGGCCGACTTCATTTTCGCGAGACGCGAAAGATCGTCTGCGCCGGCCCCTTGAATCAGCAGTGGCAGTGGCTTGCCTGGTGCAATGTTCATCTCGCCGCGGATCTGGCGTACGCCGAGGATGAAGGTTTTCAGCCATTCGATATCGGCTTCGGCGGCTTCGTCGATGCGACTTGCGTCGGCGATCGGATAGGGCTGCAACATCAGCGTGCCGGCAACTTTGCCAGCGAGCGGCGCGACGCGTTGCCAGACTTCTTCGGTGATGAACGGCATCAGCGGATGCAGGAGTCGCAGCCAGACCTCAAGCACGCGCACCAGCGTGCGACGCGTACCGCGCTGCTGCGCTTCCGAGCCCTGCTGCAGTGCCGGTTTCGACAACTCCAGATACCAGTCGCAGTACTCGTTCCAGATGAACTGGTAGAGCGCGGTCGACAGGAGGTCGAAGCGATAGCTCGCGAAATGCTCGGCGGCCTCGGTCTCGAGCTTCTGCAGTTTCGAGATGATCCAGCGATCGGCGTCAGACAGCTCGACCGGCTGTGCGTCATCGATGCCGCAGTCCTGGCCTTCGCAGCTCATCAATACGTAGCGCGCTGCATTCCAGATCTTGTTGCAGAAATTGCGATAGCCGGCGGCGCGGCCGGCGTCGAAGCGGATGTCGCGCCCTTGCGTCGCCAGCGCGGCAAACGTGAAGCGCAGCGCGTCGACGCCGACGGCTTCGATGCCGTTCGGATAATCCTTGCGTGTCTTGTTCTCGATCTTCGGCGCAGTTTCCGGTTTCATCAGGCCGGTGGTGCGCTTCTTGATCAGTTCATCGAGCGTGATGCCATCGACGACATCGAGCGGATCGAGGACGTTGCCCTTCGACTTCGACATCTTGTTGCCTTCCGGGTCGCGCACCAGGCCGGTGATATAGACCTCATGGAACGGCACCTCGTTCTGGAAGTACTGGCCCATCATCACCATGCGGGCGACCCAGAAGAAAATGATGTCGAAACCGGTGACCAGCACGCTCGACGGATACCACTTGTTCAGCGCTTCGGTTTTTTCCGGCCAACCCAATGTCGCCATCGGCCAGATGTCCGATGAGAACCAGGTATCGAACACGTCTTCATCCTGGCGCAGCGCCACGTCGGCGCCGAGCTTGTATTTCGCACGTACTTCGGGCTCATCGCGCGCGACATAGACATTGCCGGCATCGTCGAACCATGCGGGAATGCGATGGCCCCACCACAGCTGGCGGCTGATGCACCAGTCCTGGATGTTGTTGAGCCATTGGAAGTAGGTGGTCTTCCAGTTGTCGGGCACGAAGCGGATGCGACCGGATTCGACCGCATCGATCGCGGGCCTGGTGATCGCATGCAGCCCGCCAGGACCGGCTTGGCCATCGTGGCGTGTCTCGCGTGTCAGATCGACAAACCACTGGTCGGTCAGGTACGGCTCGACGACCGCACCGCTGCGATCGCCGCGCGGCACCTTGAGCTTGTGGTCGTCGATCTTGTCGACGAGACCGAGCGCGTCGAGGTCGGCGACGATCTTCTTGCGCGCGACATAGCGATCGAGACCGCGATAAACCTCGGGCGCTTCATCGTTGACGGTTGCAGTCGGCGTGAAAATGTTGATCAGTGGCAATTGGTGGCGTTGGCCGAGCGCGTAGTCGTTGAAGTCATGCGCCGGCGTGATTTTCACGCAGCCGGTGCCGAATTCGCGATCGACGTAATCGTCGGCGACGATCGGGATCTCGCGGTTCGTCAACGGCAGCAGCACGGTCTTGCCGACCAGATGTGCGTAACGCTCATCCTCGGGATGAACGGCAACTGCCGTATCACCGAGCATCGTCTCCGGGCGCGTGGTCGCGACGACGATATGATGATTGCCGTCCGCAGTCTTCGCGCCGTGTGCGAGCGGATAGCGAAAATGCCAGAGCTTGCCGTTCTCCTCCTCGCTGACGACTTCGAGATCGGAGATTGCGGTCAGCAGTACCGGGTCCCAGTTGACGAGGCGCTTGCCGCGATAGATCAGGCCGGCTTCATGCAGCCTGACGAAATGTTCGATGACCGCCTTCGAATACGCGGGGTCCATCGTGAACGCTTCGCGCGACCAGTCGACGCTGGAACCCATGCGACGGATCTGGCCGCCGATCGTGCCGGCCGAAAGTTTTTTCCATTCCCAGACTTTTTCGACGAACTTCTCGCGGCCGAGGTCGAGACGTGCCGGCTCGCCGGCCAGCTTGAGATTGCGCTCGACGACCATCTGCGTGGCGATGCCGGCGTGATCGGTGCCCGGCTGCCATAGCGTGTCCTTGCCCGCCATGCGCGCATGGCGCGTCAGCGCATCCATCACCGTGTGCTGGAACGCGTGGCCCATGTGCAGCGTGCCGGTGACATTCGGCGGCGGAATCATGATGCTGTACGGCTCGCCGGTGCCGGACGGCGCGTAGCAGCCCTGTTGTTCCCAACTGTCCCGCCAGCGCGCTTCGACGTCGCGCGGCTCGAATGTCTTGTCCATGGAGCTCTTTTAATCGTACGGATT
>DATCXY010000184.1:0-7488 GCA_036570585.1 Solimonas sp.
TCAGCTTCCTCGCCAGCGACGGCGCGCGCGCCATCCATGGTGCTTCCCTGCCGGTTGGCAACCCCGCCTGAGCGTTCTGATCGGAGACCGCGAATGCCCGCCTATATCCTGGTGATGCGCGACGAGCCGGTCCGCGATGCGGACGCGCTGAAGGTCTATCAGACCATCAACCGAGACGCGCCGCGCGATCCGAACCTCAAGCCGCTGGCCGTCTATGGTCGCCTCGAAGCGCTCGAAGGCGAGGCGCCGGACGGCATCGTGTTGCTTGAATTTCCGAACGTCGAGGCGGCGCGTGCCTGTTACGAGTCGCCCGACTATCAGCGCGCGTTGCCGCATCGCCTGCGTGCCGCCAGGCACCGCACGGTCATCATCGAAGGTCTTTGACAGCCGCTGCGTCGATGTGATTCGGCGGCGAAACGAAGGCCGGCAGCCCGATGAAGACCTGCGTGGCGATTCGAGCCTGAGCAGCCCACACGTTCAAGGCGTGAGCAAGCGTCTGTCGCGCCGGTGCGGAGCAGCTCAGTTCTGCGCAGTCGGCGCCGCGTTCGGATCGGTCGCCGCGATCACTCGGTTGAGGAACTGCCGCAGCAGTCGCATCTCGCTCGGATCGAAGCTGCACTCGGCGTCGTCGCTCGCCGTCTTGGCGACGGCCATCAGTTCGATCACGACCTGTTGTCCTTTGGCGGTCAGTGTCAGTCGCGGGTCGGCGTCGTCGCTCGCGGTCACCAGGCCGAGCAATACGAGCTGTCGCGCGGCAAGACCGGTGATGCTGGCGCCGGCGGCTGAAGCCTGCGTATCGAGTTCGGACAGCGTGCGGCCGTCACGTTCGCCGAGCAGGCTCAGTGCGAAATACGTGGACGTGCCGAGCCGGCGCCGTTCGAGCTCGGGCTGCAGGCGCGCGAACAGCTGGTGATAGGCGCGGCCGAGCTGGTAGATCAGGAAGTCCGGTGCGGACGAATCCGGCGCGACGGTCGCCTCGCCACGGCGCGTGTCCTCGTCCTTCGGCAATGCGTAGGCATAGCGCCCGCCCTTGAACGCCAGCGGATCGTGGCCGCCGTGATCGAATTCGAGGACCTCGCCAACGAGGATCACGTGGTCGCCCCCGTCGTGGCGGAAAGCCATGCGGCACTGGAAGCGCGCCGAGCAATTTTCAAGGAGCGGGATGCCGCCGGGACCACGGCCGAGTGACAGTGCGGCGAAACGATCGACGCCGCGCCTGGCGAAATGATTGGCGAGCTGGTCCTGATCGCTGGCGAGGATATGCACCGCGAAGTGCCCTGCATTCATGAACGCATCGAAGCTGGTCGACGATCGCGCGATGCTCCACAGCACCATCGGCGGGTTGAGCGATACCGAGTTGAAGCTGTTGGCCGTCATGCCGACATCGCGGCCGTCGGCGTCGACCGTGGTGACGATGGTGACGCCGGTGGTGAAGCTGCCAAGCGCCTGTCGAAACTGTTTCGCGTCGAAATTGCCCGTCATCGGAAAAGGCTCCGCCATGCCAGTGAAACGGTTGTGCATTGCATGCATCGTCGCGGGCCTGGTCCGCCACCGGCGAGCGTGTGTCGACCGGACGGGTTCACGCCGGCAGTGAGACACCCGCGCGTGCAGCGAGCGCCACACTCTCGCGCCAGAGCCGCTCGGCGGCCGCGGCATCGAGTCCCGGTGCCGCGGCCGGCTGCGGCTTGCATTCGTAATAGTAGCCACCGCTGCTGCGACCGGGCTCTTCGGCCGTTGCCATCCATACCAGCGTTTTGGCGGCATCGTCGGAACTGACGGCGACCTTGTCCTGCGTCGCCATGTAACTCTGCATCGCGTTGTCGGCATGACTGACGAAATTGCTGTCGAGCACGACGCCGGGTTCCATCGCATGTGCGACGATGCCATCGTCGGCAAGGCGTCGCGCCAGCTCGCATGTGAACAGCACATTGGCGAGCTTGGCGCTCGTGTACGCACCGCCGGGCGTGAAGTCGCGCGTGCGCTGCAGGTCATCCCAATCCATGCCGGTGCAATAGCGATGGCCGGCCGACGAGGTGGCGAGTATGCGCACGCCGCCCGGCGCGGCCGTGGTCGCGGCCTGGCGCAGCCGTGGCAGCAGAAGATTGGTCAGCACGAACGGGCCGAGATGATTGCTGGCGAACGTGGCTTCGTTGCCCTCGGCGGTCATGAGCATCTGGCTGCCGACGCCGCCGGCGTTATTGATCAGCACGTCGATGCGGTCGGTGCGCGCGGCGATATCCCCGGCAGCCCGCGCAGCGTCAGCGAGCAAGGACAGGTCGGCGCGGATCATTTCGACGTTCGCCGCTGACGCCGCAGCGCGCAATTCCGCCTCGGCGGCTGCGCAACGGGCGGCATCGCGGCCGACGCCAATGACGCGCCAACCCTGGCGGGCGAGCGCTTTGGCCGCGGACTTGCCGATGCCGGAGCTGGCGCCAGTCACGACGGCGACCCGTGTCTGTGGATTCATCACTTCTCCTCTTGCAGCGGCATGGTGCAGGGTACTGCCGCCGATTCCCGATACAGTGACGGTATCCTAATCGAAAGCTACTAAACAACTCTGTTGACTGCGATCATGACGATCGATCGACATCAGCCGGGTCATGGAGTCGACATCGCATGAGTGCGGCAATGATGCAAGCGTGGATCTGGCGCCAGTTCGGCGCGCTGGACGGTTTGCAGCCGGAGATGCGCCCGGTGCCGCAGCCGGGCCCCGGCGAAGTGCTGCTGCGCGTGCGCGCAAACTCGCTGAACCAGCGCGATCTGATGGCGGCGCGCGGTGCGCTGCCGCGCAATGGTCAACCGAACGTCGTGCCGCTATGCGACGGCGCCGGCGAGATCGTCGCGATCGGCGACGGTGTACGCAGCGTCGCGATCGGTGATCGCGTGATCGGCACGTTCTTCCAGCGCTGGCTGGCCGGGCCGATCCGGCCTGAACACACCGGCGCCACGCTCGGCAGCGACGTCGACGGCCTGCTGCGCGAGTACGCGGTGCTGCCGGAGAGCGGCGTGCTGCGTTTCCCGGCGCACTTGAACTTTGCCGAAGCGGCGAGCCTGCCGTGCGCAGCGGTGACCGCGTGGTCGGCGCTGTTCGTAAAGTGTGGTCTGCAGCCCGGCGAGACCGTGCTCGCGCTCGGCAGCGGCAGCGTGTCGCTGTTCGCGCTGCAGTTCGCCAAAGCCGCCGGCGCGCGCGTGATCGTCACGACCTCAAGCGACGAACGCGGTGAGCGGCTGCGTCAGCTCGGTGCCGACGGCGTCGTCAATTACACACACGCCGACTGGCCGCAGCAGGTGCGCGCGCTGACCGGCGGCGCGGGGGCTGACGTCATCGTCGAAAACGGCGGCGGCGCGACCTATGTGCAGTCACTGGGTGCCGCCGCCTGGCATGCGCGCATCGCCATCGTCGGCCTGATCACCGGCTTCACCGATCCCGGTGGCAGCCTGATGCCGATCCTGCTCAACGATCTGACGGTACGCGCCGTGCAGGTCGGCAGCCGCGCCGATACCGAAACGATGCTGCGCTTCATCGAACACACGGGAATGAAGCCGATCATCGACAGCCGCTTTGCGTTCAATGATGCGCGCGCCGCATACGAGCGTCTCGCCAGTGGCAAGGCTTTCGGCAAGGTCGTGATTGCACACGACAAGGCGGAATAGTCCGTCCTTTTGCAGGAGCGCGCTTGCGCGCGACCTGACGAGTTGCGCCCCCGGCAACACGGTCGCGGGCAAGGCCCGCTCCTACAGGGGCCGCGCGTAGCGTAGACGGATCGCGTCGAAACGCTCGTGCAGTTGCGCGGCACGTTGCGCGGGCGTGATCGTCGCGCTGTCGCTTGGCAATGCGGCGGCGAGCGCATCACGTTTGACCAGTTGCGTGCGAAAGCTCGTCGCCGCGCTGCTGAGAAACGCGCGGTACGTCAGGTTGCCGCGCGCGAAGCCCTGCGTGTCGAGCCAGTTGTGATAGCCGCAGTCGTCGTGACTGAGGATGATCCGGATCTTGCCGTCGCGATCGACCCGGGTTCGGCTCGGCGTGTAACTGACCGGCCGATAGCGGTAGTCCATGCTGTTGAAGAACACGCCGCTGTTGGTGACCATCCAGAAGTCATCGTGCGCATCGAACTCGATGATCAGCGCCTCGTCGGGCGCCAGTGCCCAGCACAGATGCGCGACGGCGCGACCACGCCTGGCGTCGCTGCCATCGCCGCCGGTCGCGCCGGGGAAGCGATTGACGCAGGTCGGATCGACGATCGGCGCACCGTGCCGATACGGATGATCGGGCCAGTCGCGCATCAGGCCGGTGACGAACGCGCCGGCCCAGTCGAACGCGTCGATCATCGCCTGCGGTGTCGGCAGCGATGCGGGCTCGTTCATGCCGACGCGTTCGATGCCGAGCGTCGCCGGCGTTTCGTCCCAGCGATCGAAGCCCTGACGGATGAACAGTTTGCGTGAGCCCGGCGTGGTCGGCAGCCAGTTTGACGTGCGCGCCTCGCCGCCGACGTAGAGTTCGAAGTTGCCGTCGGCGTCGGTCTGCAGCTGATGACCGAACAGGTTCGCCTCGGGAATGTCGCCGAACGGTTCGTGCAGGCTCGGAATGTCGGTGCCCGGTTGCGTCTCCGGGCGCGGCCCCTGCACGGTGAAGTTCAGAAAGCGCGCCGTGCCCTTGTTGCCGGAAATCCGGTAGACCGAATCGCCGTCGATCCAGGCCTGCAGATACGCGAGGTCGGCAGCGTCGCCGCCGAGTTTGCGCGTCGGTCCGCAGAACGCGTGCAGTGCCGGGAACCGCGTGTTCTTCGTTTCGAGCGCGAGGTCGAACGCCTGGCCGAGATTCTGCGTCAGGAAGCGGAACGCATCGGCGCGTTGCAGTGGCGTCGCCGGATTTTCGTCCTTGAACGCATGCTCGCCAGCGGCTTGCAGGCGCGCGCAGAACTGTTGCCACGCGGCGCGCAGCGCGGCATCGTCGGAACTGGCGCCGAAGCTCATTGCAGTCTCCTGTTCACGCGATCGAAGCGCCTCGTCATCATCACGCGCCGAGCGAATGCAGCATGCTGCCGAGCACGTCGGCGGCGCGCGCGACGGCGGCGACGCGGCCTTCACGCTCGATGCGCGGGCCGAGCAGTTCGAGATCGAATGCGCCTTCATAGCCGGCGCCGAGCATCCATTCGAGCATCGTGCGGATCGGGATGGCGCCGTCGCCTGGCACGGCGCGGCACGGCATCGCGCGATCGCCGTAGACGTAATCACTGACCTGGACGATGCCGCAGCGCGGTATGGCGCGCTCGATCGTCGCACGCAGGCCCGCCTCGCTCCAGCAGCAGAACAGGTCGATGCAGACGCCGAGTCCGGCCATCTCGGCAAGTGTCACGGTGTCGCGCAGCGTATGCGCGATATGCAGATCGGCATGCAGCGGTGACGCCGGTTCGATCAGCAGCGCGATGCCGGCCGCCTTCGCGTGCGCGGCGCACGGTGCAATCGCGGCGCAGAACGCAGCGGCGGCGTCTTCCCAGAGTAGCTCGCCATGGCCGCCGGTCAGCAGGTAAATCGAGCGCGCATCGATCTGCCGTGCAAGATCGATCAGGCGCATGAGTTGCGCACGCGGCGCTTGCCAGCTCGCTTCATCGTGAGACAGCGGCTGGCCGGACATGAACACGTGCGTGATCGTTTCGACGCGATAGTCGCCGCTGCGCAGTACCGATTGCACGGCGGCGAGCGGTTCGTCGAACAGGACCGAGTTGAGCAGGCTGACGCGCCGCGGCGCAAGTTGTCGCCAGCAATCGGCGAGCGTGGACAGATCAGCGCCGATGAATGAAGTCTGGCCTGCCGAGATGCGTTCGTGCATTGCGTGCCTCAGTTGCGGTTCTCGATCGCCACGCCGAAGCGTTCGCGAAACGGCGCGAATTCTTCATGCAGGGCATCGATATCCTCGCCGATGTCGGTCAGCAATTGCGTCGAATATTTGAACTTGCCGTAGCGGTCGCCGCGATTGTTTCGCAGGTAATCGCGCATCGCGGTTTCGGCCGCCGGTGTCAGCGTGCGGCCGCAGAACTCGTAATAGCCGCGGATCGTGCCGACCGGATCGGCGACGAAATCGCTGTAGCGAACGTGATGAATGCGCGGATCGTCGACCAGCGGATTGCTCATGGTGTTGGCGATGCTCGCGCGCGTCATCGCCAGATGCATCTTCGCTTCGGCTTTCAGATCGATCGCGCCGACGATGCCGTCCATGATGTCGGCCATCATCATCGTTCGCGATGCCGCAACCTGCACCGGATCGCGATGCAGCCAGACCAGATGGGCATCCGGATAGGCGTCGAAGAATTCCTTGAGGCGGAAGCCGTGGAAGCCCTTCAGCACCCAGTATTTCTTCGGCCGCCGGTACTGGAACTGCTGCAGCATCGCCTTGTGGAGACGGTATTGCGCGACCGGATCGGTCGGCAGACCCATCGACAGCGTCTGCATGGGCACGCGCCACCAGGCGGTCGGCGTCATCACGCGAAAGTCGAAGGCCCAGGTGCGCTCGTCCTCGGGCAGGCCGTCGCCGAGCATGTCGTTGTACGGATGGCAGTGCAGCCACTTCGGCATCTTGGCGTTGATTTCGCGCCAGTCGGCGTCGGCGAGCGCACGGCGCGGATCGTCCTCGGCACTGATGCCCGGTGGCGGCGACGGCCGCATCACTTCCCAGAAACGCAAGGCACGCGCATCGGGATCGACCGACATCAGCGCGTGCATCAGCGTCGTGCCCGAGCGCGGCTCGCCGGTCGCGAACATCGGCCGCTCGATCACTTCATCGCCGATCGGAAAGCGCTTGCGGTCGTCGAACAGTTGCAGCCGCGACGTCAGCAGCCACTGGCAGACGCCGCTTGCGGCGCGTTCGCCAGCCGCATCCATGCCGATGCCGTTGAGATGATCGACGGCCTTGGCGAAGCGCGGCTTGAAGCCGTCGTCGCCGTAGTCGCTCAGACCGGTGGCTGTTTCCGCCGCACGCAGCAATGCGTCGGCATCGAGGCCGTCGCTCATGCGATATCTCCGCACAGCTTCAACAGCTCGTCCTCGGCTTCGCGCACTTTCTGCGCGGAACTCGCCGCATAGGAAAGGCCCGCCATGCCGCCGTAATCCATGATCTTCGGCACGCGCAGGCCGGCGTCGACGTAGCCCTTGATGATGCGTGCGACCTGCTTCGGTGTGCCGTGCGGCGTGATCGCCAGCAGCATCTCGGGTCTGGTCTTGCTCAGCATGTCGAGGATGCGTTCGCGCGGCAGCACGGCCGGATTGATGTCCTGATAGCCGCGCCAGTCTTCGCCGAGCGGATGGACGAAACCGTTCGCTTTGAGCAGATCGCCGGGGAACTGCATGATCAGCGACTTGATCAGCGGCGCTTCGAGAATCTTCGCCAGCTCGGCGTCGTCGCCGAGGAAGCAGATCTGGATATACGCCGGCACGATCGCCAGCGGATCGCGGCCGGCGCGCTCGGCCGACTGGCGCAGCGCGCCGAGCTTG